>CANQBT010000034.1 GCA_947589405.1 uncultured Clostridia bacterium
GAACCTACTTCTTCAACATACTTTCTCTCAACGCCGTCAAGCCATAATACCTGCTCATAGCCTAAGTCATGACCCTTTACCTGAGCGGCAAGTGACGCAGCATAGTTTCCGCCACACTTTGTAAAGCCTGTTAAACCGGGAGCTGCTCTTACATATTCATCTTCTACATATATCTTGACAGGATTGATGCCTGTTGAATAATATGCACCTACAGGTGAAGCTATTATAAAGAAAGTATAGGTAGCGGAAGGACGTACACCTAAGTGCGGTTCCGTAGCTATAACAAATGGCCTTAAGTAAAGAGATGTGCCTTCTGCTGAAGGTACCCAGTCCTTTTCTACAGAAACAAGAGCCTTGCATGCCTGTACGAAATCATCAACAGGAAGGGCAGGAATACACATTCTCTTGTTTGTATTCTGCATTCTGGCAGCATTCTTTTCAGGTCTGAAAAGCTGTATATCTCCGCTTGGAGTTCTGTATGCCTTTAATCCTTCAAAGGATTCCTGAGCGTAATGAAGGACCATAGCGGCAGGATCAAGAGAAATAGGTGCATAAGGCACTATTCTTGCATCATGCCAGCCTTTGCCCTCTGTATAATCCATAGCAAACATATTGTCTGTATAGTATATACCGAAGCCAAGATTATTCTGGTCGGGCTTTTTCTTGGGATTCTTTGTCAGATCGTATTTGATTTCAAGCATATTTATCCTTCTTTCTTATGGAATATTTTATAAATAAAGTATAAGTCTTTTTAACTTAAATTTCAATAGTTATTTGTGAATATTTATTTAATTTATTCTGACAGGAGTTCTATACCCTTTTTTATTCTGGATAAGGTATCCTCTTTACCCAAAAGCTCAGCAAGCTCGCTTGCTCCGCAGGGAGATGTAGGCTTGCCTGAAAGGGCAGTTCTGACAGGCCAGAACATCTGACCGTTCTTTATTCCCATTTCCTGTATTACGCTGAGCATAGAGTTGTATATGGTATCGTTATCCCATTGCTCAATACCCTCAAGCACAGGAAGTATTTTTTTGAGATTATCAAGACACATTTCCTTTGTTGTTTTCATTTTCTTGTGTACATATAGGTCTGTAGAATATTCGGGAAGCTTATCGACAAAATCCGACATTTCCGCTATATCCTTTAATGTACCTATTCTGGACTGAACATAGCCCGCCATTTTCTTAAGGTCTATATCCCTGCGTGTTATAGCGGCTTTTAATTCATCTTCCGCCAAGCTGTAAAAACTGTCAGGCTCCATTTTCTTTATATATTCGCCGTTCATCCATGTAAGCTTGTCTATATCGAATATGGAAGGGGATTTGGAAAGTCCCTTGACATTAAATTCCTTTATGAGTTCTTCCATTGTGAATATCTCTTGGTTGACTGAAGGAGACCAGCCCAGAAGGGCAATATAGTTGACAATAGCGTCGGGAAGGTAGCCCTTTGCTATAAGGTCCTGGAAGGACGCATCGCCGTTTCTCTTGGAAAGCTTGTTATGCTTATCCTTCATAACTGCCGGAAGATGGATATATACAGGTATTTCCCAGCCAAAGGCTTCGTACAGAAGATTGTACTTAGGCGTAGAGGAAAGATATTCCGCACCTCTTACCACATGGGTTATATTCATTTTGTGATCGTCTATTACATTGGCAAAATTGTAGGTAGGGAAGCCGTCTGTCTTTATAAGTATCTGATCCTCCATTTCCTCATTTTCTACAGTAATATCACCGTATACTACATCGTGGAAGGTGGTTGAACCTTCTCTTATCTTCTGTCTTATAACATATGGCACGCCGTTTTTGAGATTTTCTTCAATCTCCTCTTTGGAAAGAGAAAGACAATGCCTGTCATATTTTGCCACAGCTTCGTGACTTGTTTCTACTTTAAGAGATTCAAGCCTTTCCTTTGTACAGAAGCAGTAATATGCTTCACCCTTGTCTATAAGCTGCTTTGCATAGTCTATATAGTCGTTCTTTCTCTCGCTCTGTACATAAGGACCATAAGGACCCCCTACATCGGGACCTTCGTCATGGGTTATATGAGCCATCTCAAGTGTTTTGTATATAACATCTTCAGCACCTTCAATATATCTTTCCCTGTCGGTGTCCTCTATCCTGAGTATGAATTTACCGCCCTGTGACTTTGCTATAAGAAATTCGTACAATGCCGTTCTGAGGTTTCCTATATGCATGTAGCCTGTTGGACTTGGTGCAAATCTTGTTCTTATCATGTCGTTATCCTCCGATTTAGTTTATCTCAAGCGCTGCTTGCAGACTAAGCAATGTAGGCGCAAGCTTTCTTTGCATTGTTTCGTTTAAAGAATATGAAATATTGCCTTTATCTTCCTCAATGACCAAGTAATCGCTTACATGAGCTACCATTGCCATAGCGATATTGGCCTTAGTTCTTATATTGTCATATGTCTGTATATTTGTGATATACTCATCAAGAGAAATTTTGTCCTCTTCAGGCGCATTTGCTCTGTCATATGCTTCTGAGCACAAACTGACGCACTCATTTACCAAGTCCATTATATTCTCATTATTTTGGTCTAATATTTCTTTGTTATAATTATAATTGCTGTGCGCCGTAATAAGGGCGATCGCCGTGATGCAAACAAGTATGACCATAATTATATAGGCTGTCTTACCATATTTATTCTCCATGTTATACCTCACTTTTTTTCTTGTTCATAGTATTTAAGCGCTGCAAGGGTATCGGATACTTTTTTGCCGACTATTTCGGCACCTTGCTTGCTGAAGCTGTTGTTATTGATATAATTTGCCGGAAGATTTCCTGCTGCTATGCTGGCTTTGTCCTTTTCGTTTACAGAGATCTGGTATTCTTTGGGAGCATCGTTATAAAGATAGCTGTAGAGATCCAGAAATTTGTTGCCGAAGGCTCCTGCCAAAGCGGAATTGATTTCCTTTACCTTATTTATATCGCCTCTTATGGGTCCTATTACAAGATATTTGTCGGTATTCAGAAATCCAACCATTTTCTTGTATATATCTGTTGTTTTGGCGCTGTCAGGAAGGTTAGCGACATTTCCTACAAATAATACCGTAATATCATCTCGCCTTAACTCCATAGCCTTTGTAACAACAGGAGTAGGCTCAAGCACTATCTGTTCAAATCCGCTTGCGCTTCTTGTGAATTTGTATGTGCCGTAGAAATTGGATAATATACCTTCTATGCCTGCTATCTTGCAGGGATTGAAGCCTGAATTTTTATCAAAATCTATGTTGGGAACATGTCCGTATTCATTTGAAATAGCGATTTCTCTATAATTCATTCTGGCAGGAATATCCATAGGCGCTACATATAAGGGAACTCCTCCCTGTCTTGCGGCAATATCCTCCAGAGAGCCTTCGCCTACTCCCAGATTGTAGCATATCCTTATGGCATTTTTGGATAAATATGCAACATATGAAGGCGTGGTGTAGTCAGAGGATATAGTATAGGAATCACCCCAACAGGATATGGGAAGGGGATCGTCGGGATCGGAAACGGTATTTTCCATATTAGGCGTATTTACTTCGCCATAGACGTTCCTGCTGAAATCATTTTCATGAGAAAACTGAGTGTAGTCTTCAGGCGTTATCTGTTCAGGCGCTTCCTCCTTGAAAACAAACTTGAATATACACAGCAGAACAACTGCCGCAAACACAAGTATTGTAAGTATTATCACTATTCTTTCGGGAAAGCTTGAATTTTCTTCATATCTTTCTCTTCTTTTATTATTTCTAAACCCAAACATATCAGGACCTCACTTCTTAAATCGTTATATGTATTTTACAACAAATAGCTATGAATGTCAAATTTATAAAATTATTTACATAAATTTTAAAATATGCTATACTTGTTATGATTATACATTAAATCGGAGGATTAATATGAATAATTTAAGCTTGATAACAGATGAAATAAGTAAAGTGATACTTGGCAAAAAAGACGTGATCAAAAACACCGTATTGGCTATTGCAGCAGGTGGTCATATCCTGCTGGAGGATATTCCAGGCGTTGGCAAAACAACTCTTGCGCTTGCACTTTCCAGAACTCTCGGTCTTGATTATAACCGTATACAGTTTACGCCGGACGTTATGCCCAGCGATGTAATAGGCTTTAATATGTATAATCAGAAAACAGGTAATTTTGAATACGTAAAAGGCGGTGCTGTGTGTAATCTTTTCCTTGCCGATGAAATAAACAGGACCTCCTCCAAGACCCAGTCTGCTCTTCTGGAGCTTATGGAGGAGGGCAGATATACTGTTGACGGTGTTACAAGAAAGCTTCCTATGCCCTTTATAGTTATAGCTACGCAAAATCCCTTTGGCTCTGCCGGTACCCAAAGGCTTCCTCAGTCACAGATAGAAAGATTTATGATAAGGACATCTATAGGCTATCCAGATGCTCAGGCGGAGATCGATATATTAAAAGGCTCTGCTCTGGACAAGCAAAGCCTGCTTCATAATATTATTTCTGCCGAAGAGCTTATGGAATACAGAGCGGCAGTCGAAAATATGTATGTAAAGGACAATATATACAAATATATAGTTAAGCTTGTAAATGCCACAAGACACAATAAATATATTGAAGTAGGTATAAGCCCCAGAGGAAGTATAGCTATACTTAAAATGGCAAAGGCAAGCGCCTTATATAACGGAAGAGAATTTGTTACACCTGACGATATTCTGGATATACTGGAATGTACCGCATGCCACAGGATAGAAATGAGCAGCGAGGGTAAAGCCGGCGGTATAACAGAGAAAAGGATAATAGAGGATATTGCAGCGTCTGTAAAGCTGTAACAGGGAAGGGTATTTATGCGTATATTTAAGATAATCACATTCTTATTATTGATCATAATAACCATGTTTTCAGCTGTATATTTCAATGCATATGCCTT
Source organism: uncultured Clostridia bacterium (assembly GCA_947589405.1). GTDB lineage: Bacteria > Bacillota > Clostridia > Lachnospirales > CAG-274 > CANPXH01. The sequence goes on from CANQBT010000034.1 coordinate 4,913, forward strand.
ATTCTGCGCAGATATGGTGTTTGTGCTTATAATAGTACTTGACGTTTTGCTTTTTTTGTTTTCAAGAGGGCTTACCGTAGGTATTGGGACAAACATGAACCATTGCAGCAAAAACAGTAATGTAAAGGTAAAATTGACTGTAAAAAACAGATCGCCTTATCCTATAGGAAAAGTCAGCATGACTGTTTCCATAAAAAACAGATTTTATGAGGAAAACTCCGACAGGTTTATTTTCCCTCTCGGTATGCTTATTAGAAAAAAAATATACATACCCTTAAAGCCTATATACAGCGGTATATACGATATAAGCATATCAGATGCGGAATACACCGATATGTTCGGACTTTTCAGAAAAAAAATAATGCCAGATGCTATATATTCATTTACCGTTATGCCCTCAGATAATTTCAGCATGCCTTTGGACTTGCATGGAGAAATAGACACAGACAGCATTTCTTCCGATAACGTCTATTCCTACGGCAGCGGAGATGTGAGCGGCTACAGACAGTACAGAGATGGGGACAGGCTCAACAGCATCAACTGGAAGCTGTCCGCAAGAATGGATAAGCCCTTTGTAAAAGAATACGAAAAGACTACTGCCGATGAAACGGTGGTATTGCTTGATATGTACTACGATTGTCTGGACTCATCTCTTGATATACTTTATTCTTTGGTAAGGGAAAATAATTACTTTTATGTATTATGGCTCCCTGCCGGCCGTGAAGAATTTATGGTCAGCTATGTTTCCGACAAGGAAACAGCCGAAAACATGTTTGCCGATATTTTTAATTCAGCGCCGGAAAAAATTCCCGAAAGAGGTCTGAACGAATATATAAGGCTTTACAGAGGTAATAAATTTTTGTATATAAGCAACAAAGGACTGTCGGTTTATGAATAAAAACAAAAACGAAACAGGCATTATATTTAACAGAAGAGGTTATACAGTATCCGATCTCAACATAACCGCTCTTATTGTGCGGTTTATTTTTACAGCTTTATCCGTGTATCTGATAATGCGCATCGGCTTTGAAGGCTTTAATATAAAAACAGATATGGAGCTTATATTGAAAATAGATCTCATCGCTTCATTTATATTGGTGCTTGCAGATATATATATCATACCGTCCGCTATAGTCAACTGCGGGCTTCTTTACATGATATATTGCTATATATCGGAAAACAAGGAATTGCTTAAAAACGGCATTCTTTCAATAATGAACGAGGCTTATCCTGTTGTCAGAGCGTCTTTCTCACTACCTGAAGCAGACGGCTTTGACAAGGTCATGCAAAATTCCGATATGACTATCAACATGGTCGCCTGTATACTGACATTGCTTTTTGTTATGATTATTGCCTTTGTAATAGGAAGGCTTATGTCCAAAATATTATATGGTGCCGTAATCTCTATTCTGCTTGGTGTTCTCGGTATCACAGGCTGTGATATTAACAAAAAATTTGTCTTTATTCTGCTTTTGATATTTATATGTATATTTTTTGCGGATATGGGCGGCAATACTTCCGCCGCTCTTGGGAACCGTTTCAGGCGAAGGGGAAAACATTGCTTTGTGAAACACGGCGACAGCTTGTATATGGTACAGCTTTGCATTATTGCCGCTGTCGTTGGAACTATTCTTCTGTATGCAGTTTCAGGCATATACAGTAAGGAAAGTTTCGACAACAGCTTTAAAACCAATTACAGCGATGATCTTAAGGTAACGGTAAGGGATATAGCCGTTATGAAATATGTTGAATATAAAAAATTTGGAAATCAAAACAGCTTTGATATGGGACAAGTCGGTTATCAGTCCTACTTTAAGCCTACTGCTAAAAAGATAAAAACCATAAGCGTTAAGCCTGAGGCTAATGAAAGCACTCTTGTAAAGGAATTTACGGGACAAAATTATGTATACAGAATGAATATGTGGACCGATGGGGAAAATAACCAAGATATAAATTCCTATCTGACTATAGATGATAATAACAAAGATATTATTGACAAAATTTGCCGTGAACAAAATTTTGAAGCTTCAGATGATATTGCAAAAGCTGTTTCGGATTATCTCATAAATAATTATACATTTTCAATAGATGCGGAAATATTGCCCTATGGCAAGGATTTTGTTAATTCATTCCTTGAGGAGAGCAAGAAGGGAAATGCATCTCATTATGCTTCGGCAGCCGTACTTATATTTAGAAATTTAGGTATTCCTGCCAGATATGTAAGCGGATATAAAATAGACTATGAACAGGCGCTAACAGGAAAATATAACAGAAAAAACGGTGAGTTTGATGTAGATGTTTCAGGCGCAAATGCCTATGCATGGGCTGAGATATACGATAATGAAAAGGGCTGGACTGCCATTAATGTATGCGATACTCCTCCTATAGAAGAGCTTAAGGAACAGATAGACAGCAATGATAAAAGCGATGTTCCCGATACTAATATAGACAGCTATTTCAGAACAGTAGACAAAAGCAAGTATTCAGCAGACAATATAAAAAGGATTTTGACTGATATTTTACTAAAAATCGTATTTTTAATTGTTGTTATTATTGGGTTACTTCTGGCAGGTAAATTTTTATACAGATATGTCAGAACGCTTGTTATATATATAAACGGGGATAATTCCCGCAAAGCATCTATGCTTATAGAAAGATATTGCAAAAGGGCAAATATAGATACTAATTCTATGAGAGAACTGAAAAAATGCATAATAGAGAAGGGCAACAGCAGTAAAACGGCTGACAGCCTTGTCAGTCTGGCTGAAAAAATAATTTTTTCACCTGATTCCGATAGCTCCGATATAAGAAAACTTAATAAAATAATAAAAAGCCTGAAAAAATAAATCAGGCTTTATTATTGCATTTAGGCATAACACAGAATTTGTTTATTAATCTATATATGTAGTCAATACTCCTATATTCTCAATAACACATTCGACCACATCGCCCTTTTTAAGAAATTTAGGCGGTTGAAATCCCATACCGGCTCCCGCAGGAGTTCCCATAGCTATGATCGTTCCGGCTTTAAGCGTCATACCCTGTGACAGCTCTTCTATAACATGAGGTATATCGAAAATAAGAAGATCTGTAGTGCTGTTTTGCCTAAGCTCTCCGTTTACAAAAGACTTTATAGACAGAACGGGAGGTCTTGTAAATTCGTCTTCTGTAACGATGCAGGGACCCATAGGCGCAAACCCGTCAAGGCTTTTGCCAAAGTACCATTGCTTATGACGGCTCTGCAAATTTCTTGCGCTTATATCATTCATTATTGTATATCCGAATACGTGATCAAAAGCTTTGTCTGCGGTAACATTTTTCGCATCCTTTCCTATTATGACAGCAAGCTCACATTCGTAATCCAGACTGTCTACCATATTTCTGTAATCGGGCAAAGTGCCTTTATCCGGCAGGCATTGATCAACTCTTTTTGAAAAATATACGGCATATGGTCTGTCACCTGAAAAGGCTTCTTTTTTATACCGAGCTGATTCAACTGCGTGTTCAAGAAAATTGATCCCCAGACATATAATATCTTGTCTTGGCTCAGGAATGGGCGCCAATATTTCTGCTTCCTGTATTGCAATGGGATTACCTGCCATTGCCACAAGCCTTTCTATATAACTGCCCGAAATTATAAGATCGTTCATAGAAGAGAAGGGCAAGGGATATATATACTTGTCCGTAATGGCTCCAACACGAGTTTTATTAAGATGAACAAATGTAACCAGTTTCATGTAAAGACACCCCCTATAATGAATACTTATGCAATTTAAGTATATCATATATGCATATAAATTTAAAGCTAGAAAAAAAATTCGCAAAAATTACGAACAAACATTTGACAAGTGAACAAATGTGTGATATAATACAATTAAATCAAATGAAATACAGTAGAAAATGATTGTTTGATTAAAATTAATTGCGAACAAATTATCGCATTGGAGGTATTTATATGAATATGAGAAAATTATGTATCAGGTTATTGTTTGTTATTGTTGCCAGCACAACCATGTTCTGTGTGAATTTCTTTATAAGCTGGAGCGGAAATGTAGAATATGTAAGCATGATGCAGGCAACTTTGCCATTTATATTTGTAGCTTCCGTTTGCTGGCTCTCCTTTGGCATCATTGCCGACAGAATTCAGAGAGATGCAGCCGAAAAACGCAGAGCGTTAAGAAAAAGGGCTTTGCGCAAAAGAGACAATGTTATTTATCTTGACAGCCTTATTTCACTTGGCTATTACAAAAAGGCCTGTTAATATTTTAAAGAAGCCGCCGTATTATATTTTTTTAATGTAATATGGCTGCTTCTTTTTGTATTTTTGGTCTTATGTTATAAATTACTTGTATAGGTCGTGCTTATGAAGGCTGTCAACAACGTTTTATTAAAATATATTGACCTTGTAAAATAGCTTAATATTTAATTACACAGTTGACAAATTTCAATATATATTTTAATATTTATATATAAATAATATATAAGAGGTGTATAAATATGAAAATTGCTTTAATTAATGAAAACAGTCAGGCAGCTAAAAATGAGCTTATCTGTTCTGTGCTGAAAAGTGTTGTAGAGCCAAAAGGCCACGAAGTATATAACTATGGTATGTATACAGCCGATGACGAAGCTCAGCTTACATATGTACAATGCGGTATACTTGCAGCTATACTTCTTAACTCGGGAGCAGCTGATTTTGTAGTAACCGGCTGCGGTACAGGTGAGGGCGCTACGCTTGCCTGCAATTCATTTCCGGGAGTTCTCTGCGGACATATTGTAGATCCGTCAGACGGCTATATGTTTGCTCAGATAAATGACGGAAACTGTGCGGCATTTCCTTTTGCAAAGGGATTTGGCTGGGGCGCTGAGCTTAATCTGAAATATACTTTTGAACAGCTTTTCTCAGGAGAAAGCGGACAGGGCTATCCTAAGGAAAGAGTCGTTCCCGAGCAGAGAAATAAGAAAATACTTGACCAAGTAAAAAAGGTAACGCATAATGATATGCTTACGATACTTAAAAATATCGACCAGGAGCTTCTTAAGGGTGCTGTAAGCGGCGAGAAATTCAGCGAATATTTCTTTGCAAACTGCAAGGACGAAAAAATTGCAGAATATATTAAGACAATTCTTGCGTAATATATAAATATTAAAAAGTGCTGTAGAGTTTATTTTTTATTTAAGTGGGTTTGTACTCGGTGAAATTCGTCTCTACAAACACCGCAACAGCTTTCAACTGTGTAAGCAGCCGATAATGTTGAGTTAGTAGGGGCGTACATTGCACGTCCGAAAAATATTGTATGACCAGACAACAACAATGGAGCTGTCAGTCCAACCAAGAATTGCAAGTTATGAACAGATTTACATGGGCTGACTGAGAGGTCGAACTTACTTAACTAAACAAAATTTACAGATAAAATAAAGCTGTCGCATTAAGATCTATTTTTATTACAGATCATATGCGACAGCTCTTTTTGTTAGTAAATAAGCCGTTTTGAGGCTTTTTAATTGTAAGAATTGAAAAAAGGGGAAGCACCCAACTATTCGCAAAAGGATAGTTTTGCGAATAGTTGGGGCTGAATTTTACGAAATATTGGTGTTTTGCTCTTATTTTTATCAATAACCTGATTTTGCAATTATCTGTTAATTTGTGAAGTAGCATAATTGTTATAACAGTAATTTACTCCAATGAGCTGATCTTCAAGTCTGTTATTATTTTGTATGCTTTATATGAAATATTATTTAAAATAATGTCAGCTGGTCGGTGTCTCTTATACCATCAACAACGCCTGCGTCTTTTAAAAGCTGTATAAGTTTTTTACCGAGATTTGTTCTTGCAGCCATATCCTCCAATGTGGTAAATTCACCGTCTGCTCTTGCTTCAACTATAGATTCTGCTGCGCTTATACCAAGACCGTCTATTGTGCAAAGCGGTGGCAAAAGCACATCTGTACCTTCATCATTTTTTATCACTTTAAATTTGGTCGCTTCGGATCTGTAAATATCAATTTTTGTAAAATTATAGCCACGTATATACATTTCTATAACAAGCTTCATAAGATCGGCAACCGCTTTATCCTTATCGGTTGCGTCATTTTCCATAGCCATTATCTCGTTATATGTATTTTCAGCTTTTTCAAGACCGAAACACATAAGCGAATAGTTGAAATTTTCGTATTTTACAGAAAAATGACCGGCATAAAAAGCTAACGGATAGTTTATTTTAAAATAACCTATTCTGAATGTATTTGTACAATATGCAACAGCGTGTCCCTTTGGGAACATATATTTTATTTTTTTACAGCTTTTTATGTACCAATCCGGCACATCGTGCTCACGCATGAGAGCTTCTTCTTCAGAGGTAAGCCCTCTGCCCTTTCTTACGTTCTCCATAATGGAGAAAGCATCGGCATCGGGTACCTTATGAAGCATAAGATATACCATAATATCATCTCTTGTGGGTATTACATCATTCAATGTGCAAATACCCTGCTCTATAAGCTCCTGAGCGTTTCCGTTCCATACGTCTGTACCATGTGAAAGACCTGATATTTTTACAAGACCCGAGAATGACTTGGGCTGCGTTTCCATAAGCATGCCTATTACAAAGTTTGTTCCAAATTCAGGAAGTCCCAGAGTACCTGTTTTGCAATGTATCTGTTCTTCGGTAACTCCCAAAGCCTCAGGGCTTGTGAACAGCGACATAGTAGCCTTGTCATTCATAGGCACATCAAGAGGGTCAAAGCCTGTTATATCCTTATACATTCTGAGTATTGTAGGTACATCGTGCCCAAGCATATCCAATTTCAAAAGACATGCATCGATTGAATGATAATCAAAATGAGTCGTGGTAACACCTGAATCAGCCTTGTTTGCAGGATGCTGTACAGGACAAAATTCGTGTATATCTGTATAGTCAGGTACTATTACAAGTCCGCCGGGATGCTGACCGGTAGAACGTTTTACTCCAACACAGCCTTCTACAAGACGAGCTATTTCGCTGGATTTCATTACAATACCCTTTTGTTCGCAGTATTTGAGCACATATCCATACACGGTCTTATGCTGTAGTGTGGAGATCGTACCTGCCTTGTAGACATTACCGCCTTCAAACAAGGTTTCGCAATATTTATGGGCTCTTATCTGATCCTCACCTGAAAAATTAAGGTCAATATCAGGCTCCTTATCTCCCTTAAAGCCCAAAAATGTTTCAAAGGGTATTGCCTGACCATCTTTATTCATTTCTGTACCGCATATGGGGCACTTTTTATCAGGCAAATCAAAGCCTGAATTTCCCGCAACCTTCTGTACATCCTCTGATGTAAAATCAGAATACTTGCAGTTGGGACAAACATAATGGGGATCAAGAGGATTTACTTCGGTTATTCCTGCCATAGTTGCGGCAAATGAGCTGCCTACCGAACCTCTTGAGCCAACTATATATCCATGTTCATTAGAGTCCTTTACAAGCAAACGTGCTATGATATAAAGTACTGCATATCCATTGCCTATTATAGAATCAAGCTCCTTATTAAGCCTGTTTTCTATATACTCCGGCAGCGGATCTCCATATATTTCTTTGGCTCTTGCAGTAGTTATGCTGCGCAGATCATCATCGGCGCCTTCTATCTTTGGCGGGCATTTTTTATGAGGGATCGCTATAATACCATCGTCTATCATATCTGCTACAAGATTTGTATTTGTAACAACTATTTCATATGCCTTGCCTTTGTCAAGGTATGAAAATTCGGCAAGCATTTCCTCTGTGGTCCTGAAATAAAGAGGAGCCTGATTTTCACAGTCCTCAAGTCTGAAGCCCTCGCCTATTTGCACTATTCTTCTGAAATCGGCACATTCAGGATCGATAAAATGTACATCGCCTGTGGCAACTACAGGTTTGTTGTATTTGTCGCCTAAGGCAACTATTTTTTTATTTATATTGATAAGATCTTCTTCGCTGCTTACAGATTTACCGTTACGACTTGTATTATTTATCATAAATCTGTTGTTGCCTATGGGCTGTACCTCAAGATAGTCGTAAAAATCAACTATTTCCTTTATATCCTCCTCAGGCATATCGTTGTATACAGCTTCATACAGATCGCCTGCTTCACATGCTGAACCAAGTATAAGATTATCTCTGTATTTCAGCAGTTCGGACTTAGGTATGCAAGGTCTTGAGCTTCTCTTGTTGAAATATTTAATGTGTGATTGTGATACAAGCTCATATAGGTTCTTAAGTCCGGCCTGATTTTTTGCAAAAATTATAATATGATACCTTTTGGATATTTTGGATTTATCAATTGTTTCCACACCGACTGCATTTATATCGTCAATATTTGATATGCCCTTTTCTTTAAGCATTTTTAAAAATTCCAAAAAGCAAAGAGCTGTTGCTTCGGCATCGTGTACTGCCCTGTGATGATTCTCAAGTGAAACATTTAACTCATTACATATAGTATCCAATTTGAAATTATTGAGTGTAGGAAGCAAAGCTCTTGACAGTTCAAGAGTATCTACTACCGTGTTTTCAAGAGTAATGCCCTTTTCTTTTGCAAATCTTCTTATAAAGCCTGTGTCAAAGGCGGCATTATGGGCTACAAGTATGCTGTCGCCTATAAATTCCAAAAACTCGGGTACTATATCATCTTCCGTACCATATTCCGAAACCATTTCATCGTATATCCCTGTAAGCTTTGAAATTTTAGGCTCAATATGCTTTTGCGGATTTACAAAAGTGGAGTATCTGTCGATTATTTCACCGTTTTTGATCTTAACGGCACCGATCTCAATTATTTTATCGATTTTATTATTTAAACCCGTTGTTTCCAGGTCAAATACTACATATGTATTATCTATATCCTGATCATGGGAATTTTTTACTATTGCTCCCATATCGTTTACCATATAGCCTTCACAGCCGTATAATGGCTTTATGTTCTTGCCTTCTATAGCATGTATCACATCGGGAAAAGCCTGTACGACACCATGATCTGTAAAAGCGATCGCCTTATGTCCCCAGTATATTGCTCTGTTTATGTATTCGGCAGCCGAGTTCACACCGTCCATCATACTCATATTTGTATGAAGATGGAGCTCGACTCTTTTCTCGGGAGCATTATCCATTTTAATTTTAGGAGGCTCTGCTTCGTTTATTGCATTTGCAATAAGTACAAGCTCATTTCCCATATACTTATCGGGAGAGATATTCCCCTTAACCTTTATATATACAGGAGCTTTGCCTTTATTTACATATTTCTTATATTTACCGTAATCCTCTGCAGGAACGAAAATTTTTATATAAACGGAATCCTTATCGTCTGTAATGGCTGTTTTGGCAATTATTTTGCCGTTTTTTGTTTCTCTTGTTTCCGCTTCCAAGAATACTCTGCCCTGAACCACTACATTACCTTGTTTTGCACATGCTTCTGTAATGGAAATGGGATCTTCTTCAATTGGTGTAAAAACAGGTGCTGATGAAGGCGCTCTGCGTCTGGTGCTAAAGCTGTCATCGCTAACTACGGGAGCTGTGCTCTCCATGCTGCTTTTTTCAGCAAGCTGTGACATATATTCTTCGCTTCTTTTTATAAGAAGCTCCTTCTTTTCCTCCGTGACCTTTTTGTCAATTTTCTTATTCCTGAATACCACCTTTACATTTATATCAAGGCGGCGCATCAGTATATTTCCTATTTCTCTGTCAAGTCCATATCTTTCAAATAAAAAAGCAGAATTATTGTCCACAGTAATTTCCAATATATCCTTATCAAGAGTCCATTGCGCATTTTTAAATGATGAATAGCATACACGATTTCTGTTTTTTACAATTTCCTCTATTTTATACCAGTAACGCTGTATTTTTTCTTCATCAGAACAATTTTCCAGAACATAAGAAATGCTTGTCCTGACATCGTCTATACCGGGAATTGCTTCAATAATATCCTCTTTAAGATCGAGCATACAGCTTTCGTCTATGAACATATCGGAAAGAAGATGCACATTCACAGTTCTGTCTGTCATTGTTACCTTTATGTCATCAACTATTGTATTTTTAAGATTGGTCCTGACATTGGCAGAAAGCTCTATCTTGTTAAAGACCTTATTGAATTCTGCTTTCATATATATCACTCCTCTGAGCCTATAGCTTATCTATCTCCTCCATAAGAGCATCTAAAAGCTGCTCTTCGGGAAGCTTTTTAAGGATCTCTCCTTTTCTGAAAATAAGACCATAGCCCTTTCCTCCTGCTATGCCTATATCTGCTTCCCTTGCCTCTCCGGGTCCGTTTACTGCACAGCCCATTACGGCAACTTTAATATCTTTATTTATATTTCTGCATTTTTCCTCTACTCTGTTGGCAAGACCTATCAGATCGATAGATGTTCTGCCGCAGGTAGGACATGATATGAATTCTATACCGAATTTTCTAAGACCTAATGCTTTGAGTATTTCCCTTGCGGCTCTTACCTCCTTTACAGGCTCACCTGTAAGAGAAACTCTTATTGTATCGCCTATACCCATAGCAAGTATTGCACCTATGCCTACTGAGGATTTTATAGTGCCGCTCCATTCTGTGCCTGCTTCTGTTATGCCCAGATGTATAGGATAATCCACAGACTCGGAAAGTAGACTGTATGTTTCAAGAGAAAAAGGAACATTTGATGCCTTAATGGATATTACAATATCGTGGAAATCATATTTTTCAAGTATCTTTACATGGTTCAGCGCACTTTCAACAAGCCCCTGAGAAGTGACTCCGCCGTATTTTTCCAGTATGCTCTTTTCAAGAGAGCCTGAATTTACGCCTATTCTTATAGGTATGCCCTTCTCTTTTGCAGCGTCTACAACGGCCTTTACTCTATCCTCTCCGCCTATGTTGCCGGGATTTATCCTCAGCTTGTCAACGCCGTTTTCTATAGCCTTTAACGCAAGTCTGTAGTCAAAGTGAATATCTGCAACAAGAGGTATATGGATCTGCTTTTTAATATCCTTTATCGCTTCGGCTGCTTCCATATCCGGCACGGCAACTCTTATGATCTCGCATCCTGCTTCCTCCAGCTCCTTTATCTGAGCTACCGTAGCATTTACATCAGATGTTTTGGTATTGCACATAGACTGTATGGCAATGGGATTGTTCCCTCCTATATATACATCGCCTATTTTTACAACTCTTGTTTTTCTTCTTTCCAGCATATTGATCACCTTCTATATTAATTTAAGTACATCGTTGAATGCAATATAAATTCCCAGCGCCATTAAAAGCACAAAGCCTATAAAATGTATTATTCCCTCTATATTTTTGGGAACTGTCCTTCTTGTAATAAGCTCGATCACGGCAATAACAATACGTCCTCCGTCTATTGCAGGCAAAGGGAAAAGATTAATAACGCCTAAATTTGCACTTAAAAGCGCCGTAAGATTGAGCATTGAAAATAAAACAGCCCATCCGTTTATTTTTACAGATTCCTGATAAACCTGACCTACGGCAGACGTAATGCCTATAGGACCTGACATTTCAGTAATGGCGATCTTGCTTGTGACCAGCTCTGCAAAGGCATAAGCGGTCATTTTTACAATGCTTATCATATTGAAATATCCATATGAAATGTAATCTCTTAATCTGCCCTTTTCAAGCAAATTATCCTTATCAAGCCCCATAACATCAAAATAAGGAGCCTTTACGTCAAGCGAAAAGCCAAAAAGTACCCTTTTCTCCTTTTCGTCATAGCGTGGAGTAATGCTGAGATCCATTTTTTCACCATTTCTCTTAATGGTAAGGATATGACTGTCAGTATTGCCCTGAGAAGTGTAAAAGTCAAAATCGCTTCTGCTGTGTACGCTGTGAGAATCCACAGCGGTAATTATATCTCCCGGCTGTACTCCCGCTTCCATA
>CANQBT010000035.1 GCA_947589405.1 uncultured Clostridia bacterium
TGGGTGCTGCCGCAGTAGCCGTAGTGGTTTCGTTTATACTCTTCAGGCTCATAAAGATAACGCACAAGCCTGTGAATCACATATGCATAAGCCTTCTGCTTGTGTCATCGGTATATGTAATATGTGAGTTCTTAGGCTTTTCGGGAGTTATAGCTTCTGTTATATGCGGCATGATATTCTCATGCGAACGTGCAAAAGCCGAAAGGTATCTAAAGATATTTGATAATGAAAATATGTATGAGCATTTCTGGGACTGCGTTGACGAGGTACTGAACAGCGTACTTTTTGTAATAATAGGCTTCTGTTTCCTTATGATACCCGTTCCCGACGGCATATTCATAATAGGCATCATATCCGTTTCTTCCAGCATTATTGCAAGAGCAATAGGCATATTCGTACCCGTTACCGTTATAAACAGCAAAAAACTGCCCGGAGGCTATTCCCTGCCCGAGTTCGTTTCTCTTATGACATGGAGTGCGCTCAAAGGCGGCCTTACATTGGCGCTTGTGCTCTCTACGGCAGAATTTCTTGATACCGAAATATATGAGCTTCTATGTGCTTCGGCATTTTGCATAATATTCTTTACGGTAATAGTGCAGGGGCTTACAACAAAGAAGGTATACAGACTTATAGAAAAACATAAGGCAATACGCATAAGAAGGGAGAGCGACAGGCTTTGAAAATAATAATAGTAGGTGCAGGCTATTCCGGCAGCCTTCTTGCCGAGCAGCTTAGCGAACACGGCCACGACATATCAGTAATAGACAAAAGCAAGGAAGCCATAGACAATATAACAAACAGATCCACCGTAAACGGCGTATTTGGCAGCGGAGCTTCACGCAGCGTCCTTATACAGGCAGGAGCGGAAATGGCGGATATACTTATATCCATGACCTCTAATGACGAAACAAATCTCCTTGTGTGTCAGCTTGCCAAAAGCATCGGCACACGCCGTGTAGTTGCCTGTCTGAGACGCTCCGAGCTTATGGACGATGCAGACTACATAAAAGAGAAGTTTTCAATAGATCATATACTCTGTCCTCAGAGAATACTTGCTGAAATGGTCACAAGGCAGATATATTTTCCCTCTACCAACAGAGTGCTTGCGCTCTATGACGAAAGAGTTCTCCTTGCGGAAATAACAATAGGAAAAGGCAGCATATTCGAGGGCAAAAGAATTAAGGAGCTTAAACCCTCTCTTGATATAGAGTTCCTTGTAGTTGCCGTATCCAGAAACGGTAGTGCGACCGTTCCCAACGGCAGCTTTGTACTGAAGGAAGGCGATGTTGTATGTATAGTGACCCACAACAAGGAAATGATGAATCTCCTTTCCGATATGAGCCTTATTACAAAGCCTGTTAAAAAGGTCATGATAGTAGGCGGCGGAGAAACAGGACTTATAGTTGCACAGCATCTGAGCAAGCTTAAGCTGGATATTAAAATAATAGAAAACGACAGGAAAAGATGTGAAGAGCTTTACGAGCTTGTGCCTAAGGCAAAAACCATATACGGAAGCGGTGAGGATATAAAGCTTCTTGAAGAAGAGAAAATATCGGGAACAGACGCCTTCATATGCCTTACAAACAACGATGAGCTTAATCTCCTTGCTTCACTTATCGCTTTGTCAAAGGGCATAAGGAATATAATACTCAAAATAAGAAAGGCTTCATACGAAAAGGTATTAAGACAGGTGACAATAAGCGTATCTCTTTCTGAGGACGTTCTTCTTGCAGCAAGGATAATGGACTATGTACAGTCCATAAAGAACCTTAACAGCACCGAAGCAGGCATAAGCAGATATTTCCAGCTGGCAGGCGGTCTTGTAATGGTAAGCAGGCTTGCAATAACATCGGGCTTTGCCAAAACGGATATACCCCTTACGTCACTAAAAATCAAAAAAGGCGTCATAATTGCAGCTATAATAAGAAATAGCGATATGATAATACCCAATGGCAATGACGTGCTCAAAAACGGCGACAATATAATATTGTTTGCCGATAGGACTTATAATTTCTCAAAGGCTTCGGATATATTGGAGTAGTTCGTTATAATTACTTATAAAACACAACTTATCATTGTACCAAAAGAGGCTTGCACTAAGCCCTAAACTTAAAAGGAGTTGTTCATAATTGAACAACTCCTTTGAGCGTGTCGATAAAATCGACACGCTTGAAAGAAATGCCTAAAGACATTTCTTTCAGTTAGCTAAGGTAGGGACCAGCCGTGTTTACTGATATTTTGGCAAGTGTGCAAAATATCAGTAAAGTCCCTGTCCTCGAAGGAAGTGAATTCCTTCTGCGGATTAAAGTCTGCGACGCTTTTTGCAAGTCGTTCACTTTAACAATTTATATTTTAGTCGAATTTTACTTTTTTCGACAGTTTGAAAGGAGTTGTTCGTAATTGAACAACTCCTTTTTGAATGTGATTTTTTGTTTATTGAGCTTATTTTGTCACTTTGCCCTCCGACTCATATCCCTTATTTCTGGCTTCTGAGCTGTGCGTCAAGCTTATTCTCAAGCTCGTCAAGTATTTTCTTTACAGGAGAATTTACCTCGTCATCTGTAAGGGTCCTGTCCTCTGCTCTGAAGGAAATATTGTAGGCTACGGACTTATATCCCTCAGGTATCTGCTTTCCTCTGAATACATCGAAAAGCTGTATGCTTTCAAGAAGCTTTCCGCCCTTAGCCCTTATAATATCCTCAATATCCTTTACAATAACGCTTTCCTTTACAAGAAGAGCAATATCTCTTGTAGTGGCAGGATATTTAGGCAACGCCTTGTATTCTCTTTCAAATGTAGCATATTCTGCAAGCTTTTCAAAGTTTATAACCGCTATATATGCCTTTGTGCCAATGCTGTAGGCAGAGGCAACAGATGGGTGTATCTCGCCTACATAGCCTATGCTTTCACCGTCAAGGGCAATATCTGCCAGTCTGCCCGGATGCATAAACGGAATATCGTTCTTTGGAGAATACTCTATCTTATCTCTTATACCCAGTACGGTAAACAGTTCTTCCGTAACGCCCTTTATGCCATAGAAATCTATCTTGCCGTACATTCCTATTGTAAGCATGCGTATTTCGTCAGGCAGCTCTGTAAGAGGAATGGTTTTTGGCATATATACCTTTCCTATTTCAAAGAGATAGGCGCTTTCATTTCTTCTGTTGAAGTTGGTTGAAAGTGAATTGAGCATACCGTTTAACGTAACTGTTCTCATTATGCTGAAATCCTCACCTAAAGGATTTGATATAGTAACGGTATTCCTCAGAGGACTGTCATCAGGTATATTCAGCTTGTCAAATACCTTTGGTGATTCAAAGCTAAAGCACTTTGCTTCACTTATGCCAAGACTGAGCATTGTGTCAATGACCTTGTCCTCTACTATCTGTGAGTGTGATTTCTTGCCTACTGTAGGAGTACCTGCGGCAAGAGTGGTTTCAATATTGTCATAGCCGTAGAATCTGGCTATCTCCTCCGCAAGATCGGCTTCTGACACAAGATCGGGTCTGAATGTAGGTATTTTAGCTGTCTTGCCGTCTGCCTCTACCTCCACGAGCTTAAAGAGATCTATCATTTCCTGCTCTGAAAGCTTTGTGCCTAAAAGTGCGTTTATGCTCTCTGTGGAGTAATCTACGCTCCAGCTCTCTCTCTTGTTGGGATAGCAGTCTACCATACCCTTGCATACCTCTCCGCAGCCCAGCATTTCTACAAGCTGAACGGCTCTGTTTACCGCATCAAGAGGAAGATTTGGGTCAAGACCCTTTTCGTACTTGGCGGAAGCGTCTGTCCTTAAGCCTACCTTCTTTGCTGTAATTCTTACACTAGGACCATTGAAATTGGCAGACTCGAAAAGTATCGCTCTTGCGCCCTCTGTTATCTTGGAGTTTTCACCGCCCATTACGCCTGCAATGGCAACTGCCTTGTTGCAGTCTGAAATAACAAGCATAGATGGATCCAGATTTCTTTCCTGTCCGTCAAGGGTAGTTATCTTTTCACCCTCTTTGGCATTCCTTACTATTATCTTATGTTCGTCTATAGTGTCAATATCAAAGGCGTGCATAGGCTGACCCATTTCAAGCATTACATAGTTTGTAATATCAACTATGTTGTTTATAGGCCTTACGCCCGAAGCCGTAAGTCTGTGTCTTAACCACAGAGGTGATGGACCTATCTTTACATTCTTGACTGCTCTTGCGATATATCTTGGACAAAGCTCGGGATTCTGTATCTCTACCTTTATCATATCCTCTGTGTTTTCATCGCCCTTTTCCTCTACCTTTATTTCAGGATATTTAAAGGGCTTTCTGTAGGTAGCGGCAGCCTCTCTTGCAAGACCTACTATACTGAAGCAGTCGGGTCTGTTAGATGTTATTTCAAACTCCACAACATCATCTTCCATTTCAAGAAGCTTCTTTACATCAGCGCCTAAAGGCACCTCCTCCTTGAAAATATAAATGCCGTAGTCGGGAGCTTCGGGATAGTCGTTTGTAGTAAAGCCAAGCTCTTCTATAGAGCACATCATGCCATTTGATTCAATACCTCTGAGCTTACCCTTCTTTATTTTCTCAAGACCTGTGCCATGATACACAGTTGCGCCTACAAGAGCAACGGGAACGATAGCGCCTACATAGAGATTAGGTGCGCCTGTTACTATCTGCAAAGGCTCGCCGCTGCCTATATCCACCTTAGTGACTACAAGCTTATCTGCATCGGGGTGCTTTTCTATTTCAAGTACCTTGCCTGTTACAACATTTGTAATATCCTTAGCAAGAGATGTTACAGACTCTACCTTAGAGCCTGAAAGTGTTATCTTATCTATAAAATCCTGAGTAGTTGCATCTATATCCACATACTCGGATAACCATTTCATGGGTAAATCCATTATATAATCCTCCTTAGAACTGCTTTAAAAATCTTATATCGTTTTCAAACAACAATCTCAGGTCTGAAATAGCATATTTCTGCATAGCTACTCTTTCAAGACCCATACCAAAGGCAAAGCCTGAATATACCTTAGGGTCTATACCGCACATTTCAAGTACCTTAGGGTGGACCATACCGCAGCCCAGCACCTCTATCCAACCGCTGTCCTTACATACACGGCAGCCCTTGCCGCCGCAGGCAAAGCATGAAGCGTCCATTTCTGCGCTTGGCTCTGTAAATGGGAAATGATGAGGTCTGAAACGAACCTTCGTATCCTCGCCGAAAAGACCCTTTGCAAATTCTGCAAGTGCGCCCTTAAGGTCCCCCATAGTTATGCCCTTGTCTATTACAAGACCTTCAAGCTGATGGAAAATAGGAGAGTGTGTTGCATCTACCTCGTCTGCTCTGTATACTCTTCCCGGAGCTATTATTCTTATAGGCGGCTTCTTGTTCTCCATAACTCTTACCTGCATGGGAGATGTCTGAGTCCTCAGAAGGAAATCGCCTATGCCGTTTACATAAAAGGTATCCTGCTCATCTCTTGCAGGGTGATCCTTTGGTATATTAAGGGCTTCAAAGTTGTAATAAGCAGTTTCCACTTCGGGTCCCTCTGCTATTTCGTAGCCCATGCCTATAAATATATTCTTTATATTGTCTATTACCTGAGTCATAGGATGTCTGTGACCAAGCTCTGTTACATTGCCGGGCATTGTAACGTCTATAGTCTCCGCTCTGAGCTTAGCCTCCTGTGCCTTTGCCGCAAGGGTTGACTTCATGGACTCCAGCTTGCCTTCAATATCCGCTCTTACCTCGTTTGCAAGCTGACCTATAACAGGTCTTTCCTCTTTGGAAAGTCCGCCCATACCCTTAAGTATGCCTGTAAGCTCACCCTTCTTGCCCAGGAATTCAACTCTTAATTCCTCCAATGTCTTAAGGTCTGAGGCTTCATTCAGCTTCTGAATGGCCTTATCCCTTATCTGAGATAATTTCTCTTTCATTTTTAAACTCCTTTCAATTACCGCAATAAAAAAATCCCTTTATCAAAAGGGACGACAAATAACCGTGGTACCACCCAAATTCCTGAAATACAGGCACTCATTATGAGGAATAACGACCTCGACCGAGCCTTCCTACTTACGGTTCAGAAAGCCAACTCCGATGGGAACTTCAATACAGCTTTATTTAAAGACTGCTTACAGCCAACGACAGTCTATCTCTGTTAAAACCGCTGTACCTACTTTCATCTTCACAGTTATTAACGCTGTCTAATAGTATAACAATTCAGAATAATAATGTCAAGAGTTTTGGCATAAATTATATATATTAGAACTTATAATCGGGGGTTATATAATGTGCGGGATTTCAGGATTCTGTTCTTTTGACATTGATTTCAAATCAAGGTATGGTTACTGGAAGAATATACTTATAAAAATGAGAGAGTCCATATACAGAAGAGGAAACGACACCACAGGAGAATATCTTGAAAAAAATATCGGTCTGAGCCAGACAAGACTTACCATAAGGGATCTGTACGGAGGTAATCAGCCTATTGTAAGGACTGTAAACGGTGTGGAATACGCAATAATATACAACGGAGAGATATATGATGCGGAGCCGTTAAAAAACGACCTTATTTCAAAGGGCTATGTATTTGAGACCACTACAGATACGGAGATAATACTCTATGCATATATAGAATACGGCGCCGATTCCGTGAAAATGCTCAACGGCATATTTGCCTACGCCATATGGAACAGCGGTGAAAAAAGGCTGTATCTTTTCAGAGACAGAAGCGGTATAAAACCGCTGTTCTATACGATAAGACACAATATGATAGTATTTGCTTCGGAGATAAAGGCGCTTTTTGAACACCCCAACATATCTCCTGAAATAGACAAAAATTCATTGAGGGAAATATTCGGCATAGGTCCTGCCAGAACAGAGGGTATGGGCGTATTCAGAGATATATATGAGATAAAGTACGGCCATTACGGCATATATGATATAAACGGTTTCAGACAAATAAAGTACTGGGAGCTTAAATCCGAAAAATATACCAAAAGCTATGAGGAAGCCGTAGACGATGTAAAATATCTTGTAAAGACAGCGGTAGAGTACCAAATGGTATCAGATGTGCCTGTGTGCAGCTTTTTATCGGGAGGTGTTGACTCCTGCATAGTTACCGCCATAGCAAGCAATTATCTGAGCAAAGAGGGAAAGACATTCAACACCTTCTCCTTTGACTTTACGGGAAACGACATTTATTTCAAGTCCAATTCCTTCCAGCCCGAACAGGACAGACCCTATGTAGATAAAATGCTTGACGTATTTGACGTAAACCATACCTATCTGGAGTGTAATGAAGAAGAGCTTGCGGACTATCTCTATACATCTGTAGATGCCAAAGACCTGCCGGGTATGGCTGACGTAGACGCTTCAATGCTCTACTTCTGCCGTCTTGTAAAGAAGCACAACAAGGTAACGCTTACGGGAGAATGTGCCGATGAGATATTCGGAGGCTATCCCTGGTTCCACAGAGAGGACTTTATAAATGCCGATACATTTCCGTGGTCAATAAATCCCGAACCAAGAATAGATATACTCAACACGGAAACGGCTGAAATGCTGAATATAAAGGAATATATAGCTATGCGCTACAAAAAATCACTTAAAGAGGTGCCTTATCTTGAAGGCGAAAGCGAAATCGAAAGACGAAGGCGTGAAATTTCATTCCTCAATCTGAAATGGTTCATGACAACGCTTCTGGACAGAATGGACAGAGCTTCCATGTACTCGGGGCTCGAGGCAAGAGTACCCTATGCCGACCACAGGATAATAGAATATATGTGGAACGTTCCTTGGGAATATAAATGTCACAACGGCGTTGTGAAGGGACTTCTTCGTGACAGCGCAAAGGGACTTCTGCCCGATGAGATACTCTACAGAAAGAAATCACCTTATCCAAAGACATACAATCCTGCCTATGAACGAATATTAAAGGAAAGGGTAAGGAATATTATGAGCAGCAATAATTCGCCTGTAGTGCAGTTTCTGAACAGGGAGCATGTCAATAGGCTTATTGAAAACAGCTCAGATTACGGAAAGCCGTGGTTTGGTCAGCTTATGGCTTCACCTCAGATGCTGGCTTATATAATTCAGGTAAACTACTGGATGGAAAAATTCGGTCTGTAGCCGCTGTATATATGCAAAAAAAGAAGCCTTTAACGGCTTCTTTTTTTACTATAACCTTAATTTCTATTGAACATAAGCAAAAAATATATATGTTAATGTTAAATCCAAATTACTGATTATAAGCGAACAACGTTTGCAGCCTGAGGACCCTTTGCTCCTTCAACCACTTCAAATTCAACCTTCTGACCTTCCTCCAAAGTCTTGTAGCCGTCAGACTGAATAGCTGAGTAGTGAACAAAAACATCATTACCCTCTTCAAGAGAAATAAATCCGAAGCCCTTTTCAGCGTTAAACCATTTAACTGTTCCTTGTTTCATTTTTAACAGTTCCTCCTAAAAAAATATATAATTTACTACTTTGGTTTTTATTAAAAACCTATACACAAGATTATCACAATTCACATAAAAAGTCAATGAAAATTATGGTTTTTTGCACAAATTTTTATTTGAAAAACGACATTATTTTTTACCGCTGAGAGCCATATCCTTGAGTACCGAATTTTCCACAGCCTTTACTATAGCCGATTCAAATTTGTATTCCTCAAGAGTGCATATGCCTTCTATTGTAGTGCCTCCGGGAGAGCATACCTTGTCTATAAGCTCCCAGGGGTGTGCATCTGATCTTGAAAACATGGCTGCGCTTCCCGATACGGCAGCGGCAGCTGTTGCAAGAGCCTGCTTTTTATTCATACCCAGCTTCTGAGCGCCCTTTGCAAGAGAATCTATAAAGAGATACACATATGCCGGAGAACAGCCTGCTATGGCTGAAAATACCGCAAACATATTTTCATCTATTCTTGCCGTCATGCCTACGGCGCTTAGAATATCCTCTGCCGTGTCAATATCCTTGTCCGATGCCGCTGAATTTTTGCAAAGAGCAGTTGCAGACATTAATATTTCGGCATTTATATTAGGCATCATTCTGACAACAGGGGTTTCAAAGCCCAGCATTTCATCTATGCTTTCTGTGGTAATGCCTGCCGCCATTGATATTAGCAGAGGTCCCTTCGCTTTAATACAGTCCTTTATATCGGCTATAACAGACGGAAATACCACAGGCTTTACTGCCATGAAAACTATATCCGAACCATTTATAAGCTCCTTATAGTCCTTACAGGGATTTATACCCTGTTCCTTTGCCATAGTGTCGAGTATAGTATTGTTCTTTTCAACTACATTTATATTTTCGGCAGATATTTTGCCGCTTTTTATAAGTCCCTTTATAATGGCGCCGCCCATGTTCCCTGCGCCTATAAACCCTAATTTCATATAATATCCTCCTTATACAAGAGAAAGCATTGTTTCAAGAGATTTAACAGCATCGGCAGCTATTGACTTATCAACTGTGACACGCTTTTCAAAATTGCCTTTTTTAATATCCTCCAATGTTTCCAGAAGATTCTGCACAGTAGTTCTGTTCATATTGGTACATACGCTTGAGGTATCCAATATATATACCTCCTTATCCTCAAAGCTGTCCTTAAGCCGCTTTACAAGATTGTGTTCCGTACCTATTATCCACTTGCTGCCCTTCTCACCGTTTCGCACCTGATTAATAATATATTCCGTAGAGCCCTTTCCGTCTGCCGCTTGGGCAATTTCAAATTGACATTCGGGATGCACTATCACTTTAGCGTTGGGGTGAGCCTTTCTTGCTGCTTCTATATGCTTTACCGTTATCTTGTGATGAACATGGCAATAGCCCTTCCACAGCACTATTTTCACGTCCTTTTTATCACAGCTGTATTCAAGTGTTTCTGTCTTGGGATCGTATTCCGCCATATTATCAAGAGGGATACCCAGATCATAGGCAGTATTTCTGCCAAGATTCTGATCGGGAAGGAAAAGTATCACCTTGTTCTGATCAAGTCCCCATTTGACCACCTTTGCCGCATTGCCCGATGTAACTGTGGTGCCGCCTTTTCTGCCGCAGAAGGCCTTTACCTCAGCCTTAGAATTTACATATGTAATAGGCACAATGTCGCAGCCAAGCTCGGCTGTAATAATATCCCATGCCCTTTCAGCCTGCTCCATATCCGCCATATCCGCCATTGGACAGCCTGCGATGATCGAAGGCTGAAGTATTATCTGATCATCTTCCGTAAGTATATCTGCGGTTTCTGACATAAAGTAAACACCGCAGAAAACTATATACCTTGCCCTTTTATTCTGCTGAGCATACTGAGCCAGCTTAAGGGAATCCCCTGTAAAGTCCGCCGCCTTTACAATATCATCGCTCTGATAGTGGTGGGCAAGTATGATCAGATCATCGCCCATTTCCTTTTTTAATTCAAATATTCTGTCAAGTTCCGTCATTTCTTTATGCCCTCCGTACTGTTGAAGCTTATATCAAGAGGTTTAGCGCCGTTGGTTATGGAGCCGACAGATATTACATTGACTCCGCAGCCTTTGAAGTCGGCTATATTGTGGAGTCCTATACCGCCTGAGGCTTCAGTAATTATGCTCTTTGGCACAAGGGCCGTAAGCTCCTTTATTTCCTCAGGTCTGAAATTGTCAAACATTATAACGTCTGCTCCTGCCTCAACAGCCTCTGCGACCTGTTCTCTTGTTTCAGTTTCCACTTCTATTTTTACCATATGTCCAAGT
The DNA here is from genome assembly GCA_947589405.1 of uncultured Clostridia bacterium. GTDB lineage: Bacteria > Bacillota > Clostridia > Lachnospirales > CAG-274 > CANPXH01. The sequence continues at coordinate 10,722 of CANQBT010000035.1, forward strand.
CTTGACTTTACCATTTTTACTGCCTTTGTTATACCCCCTGCAAAGGCAATATGATTGTCCTTAAGCATAACGCCGTCATAAAGAGCATATCTGTGATTGAAGCAGCCGCCCTGAGTAACGGCATACTTTTCAAACAATCTGAGACCGGGATGAGTCTTTCTTGTATCGACTATTTTTATAGTATCATCGTCAAGGGCTTCCACAAGCCTTCTGCCTGTTGTGGCAATTCCGCTCATAAGCTGCATAAGATTGAGCACGACTCTTTCCGCAGAAAGAAGCGTCTGCACATTACCCTCTACCAAAGCTATGTTTTCACCTTTTTTAACGGCTTCTCCGTCTTTTTTGAGAATGGTTATTTTATAGTCGTCTGAGAAAAAGGAATAGGTCATATCTATAATATCGGTACCGCATATGATACCGTCATCTTTTGCAAGAAATATGCCCTTTCCTCTCAGCTTGTCGCCGAAAATAAGCTCTGTAGACAGATCCCCCGTACCTATATCCTCTTTTAAATATGAAGCTATAAGCTCCCTTGCAAGTAGTCTGTTCATGATTATCTCCTATATGTTGTTTTGCTTTTCACAGGCAATAATACAGTTAGCCATAAGCATTGCTACGGTCATGGGACCTACGCCGCCCGGAACGGGAGTTATGTATGCAGCCTTCTTTGAAACGGCTTCAAAATCCACATCACCGCAGAGCTTGCCGTTTTCAAGGCGGTTAATGCCTACATCTATAACGGTCGCTCCCTCGCTTACCATATCTTCTGTTATAAAATTGGGTCTGCCTACTGCTGCAACAAGTATTTCCGCCTGACGGCAGATCTCAGCTATGTTCTTTGTTCTGGAATGGCATGTTGTAACAGTACCGTTTTCGGCAAGCAAAAGCATACCTACAGGCTTTCCTACAATATTGCTCCTGCCTACCACAACACATCTCTTGCCTGAAATATCAACGCCGCTTCTCTTTATAAGCTCTATACAGCCGGCAGGAGTACACGCCTTAAGGTCTGCCTTTCCTATGCTCAGAAGTCCTACATTATAGGGGTGGAAGCCGTCCACGTCCTTTTCGGGAAGTATACGTAAAAGTATCCTGTTTTCATCTATATGCTCGGGTAAAGGAAGCTGCACAAGTATACCGTTGCAGTTCTTATCTGCGTTAAGCTCATCTATAAGGCTCAGAAGCTCTTCCTCTGTAGTATCTGCGCTGAGCTCATAGTTAAGAGACTTTATGCCGCAGTATTCACAGGCTCTTTTCTTATTTCTTACATATACCTGACTGGCAGGATCCTCACCTACAAGTATAACTGCAAGACAAGGTTCAAGACCCTTTGCCTTAAGCTCATCTGCCTTTGCCTTTACCTCGTCCTTTATTTCTGCTGATATACGCTTACCGTCAATTATATTTGCCATGATCACACCTCTTATAAATCCTTATTCTTTACAATAAGACTGCCCTCCTGATCCTTTATAAGATAGAACAGCTTATTGCCCGCTATGTTTATATACACTCCGTCCTCATCGGATATTTCCTTTGTATCGCTGCCGTCAATATTGCAGCAGTACATTTTTGAATCCTTTAAATTTTTATAATAAATTTTTTTGTCAGCAATATTTATGTCTGCACACGGTACGCTCAATGCTGTAGTGACCTCTCCCGAAGAAATGTCGACCTTGTACAGAAAGTCATCTCCGTCCTTATTGCCCTGAGCTATGGCATTGGTGTAATAAAGAGCGCCGCTGTCATAGTTGAGATAAGCCGCATAGTGCTTGTCGTCAAGGGTATGCTTGTTTTCTCCCTCCAGGTCGGTTTCCACAACGCTGTTATCATTGGCGTAATCTATATAGTAAAGCTTGCCTTCGGCAATAACAGGATAATAGCATATGCTGTTTACTATTTTATGGCAGTTGTTTCCGTCAAGAGAAGCCTTGTATATAGTCTGACTGTCGCTGTAATTCACAAAATAAATGCTGTCTTTATAAACTGTCATATAATAGGCTGTGTAGTCGATTATCTTTTTATTTTCGCTGCCGTCGGTTTTCATTCTGTATACCTTAAAGCTGTCATTTTCATTTACATAGTATACATAGTCCCCCATTACATTTATAAAGTAGCTGGGATCTGAATTGAGCTTTACGCTTTCTCCATTATCAGACTGCTTATATATGGAGTAATCCTTTGGATCCTGATAATAAAGACTTCCGTCCTTTTCACAGGCTCCTCCCAGATTGGTAATATTGCCGTCTGTATTGCCGAAATCAGCTGAAGCGGTATTTGAAGCCTTTGAACAGCCTGAAACTGCAATAAGCAATATTAACATAATGGCAGTTAATTTAAAATATTTCATTACACACACCTCATTTTTTAGAATAAGCCGGTTATATTTCCATTGTCGTCAACATCTATATTTTCTGCGGCAGGCACCTTAGGAAGTCCCGGCATTACCATAATATTTCCTGTTATGGCAACTATAAAGCCTGCACCTGCGCTTAAACGTATTTCTCTTACGGTAAGGGTAAAGCCCTCAGGTCTGCCTAAAAGAGCAGGGTTGTCGCTTAATGAATATTGGGTCTTGGCTATACATACAGGTAGTTTATCCATACCAAGAGCTTCTATTCTCTCTATTTCCTTTTTAGCCTTAGGGTCTATTACTACCTCTGCTGCGCCGTATATTTCCTTTGCAACTGTATTTATCTTGTTTACTATTGTGTCGTTTTCATCGTATAAAGGCTTGAAATGGGACTCCTTAGTGCCGAGCACCTCCATTACCTTGTTGGCAAGGTCTATACCGCCTTCTCCGCCTTTTTCCCATACTTTTGCAATGGCAAAGTCTGCGCCCATAGCTTCGCATTGAGTCTTTATGTAATTCACCTCTGCATCGCTGTCCGTTATGAAGTTGTTAAGTGTAACAACTACAGGCACGCCGTATTTATGCAGATTCTCAATATGCTTTTGAAGATTCACAAAGCCCTTCTTGACTGCTTCAACATTCTCATTGTTAAGCTCTGTCTTAGGCACTCCGCCATTGTATTTAAGCGCTCTTACCGTAGCCACGAGCACAACTGCGTCAGGCTTTAAATTTGCCTTTCTGCACTTTATGTCAAAGAATTTCTCTGCTCCCAAGTCTGCGCCGAAGCCTGCCTCCGTTACCGTAACATCGGCTATACCCATAGCCATCTTTGTAGCCTTTACCGAATTGCAGCCATGAGCTATATTTGCAAAGGGACCGCCGTGTATAATAGCGGGAGTATGCTCTAATGTCTGCACAAGATTAGGCTTTATAGCGTCCTTGAGGAGTGCTGCCATTGCGCCTACTACGTTAAGATCCTTAGGCGTGACCGGCTTTCCGTCTCTTGTATATGCCACCACTATCTTACTTAATTTATCCTTGAGATCGCTTATATTCTCTGCAAGACATACTATAGCCATTATCTCCGAAGCAACGGTTATCATAAAACCGTCCTCTCTTGTAATGCCGTTTATCTTTCCCCCTATGCCTACCACAACATTTCTAAGTACTCTGTCGTTAAGGTCAACGGTTCTCTTCCACACTATATTGTTGGTATCTATATCAAGAGCGTTGCCCTGATGTATATGATTGTCAATTACTGATGAAAGAAGGTTGTTGGCAGTAGTCATGGCGTGTATATCTCCTGTAAAGTGAAGATTTATATCCTCCATAGGAACTACCTGTGAATATCCGCCGCCTGCTGCGCCGCCCTTTATACCCATACATGGACCAAGAGAAGGCTCTCTCAGCGCTACAAGTGACTTTACGCCTATTTTGTTAAGAGCCTGTGAAAGACCTATTGTAACAGTAGTCTTGCCCTCACCTGCCGGAGTAGGGTTAATAGCCGTTACAAGGACAAGCTTGCCCTTCTTATTGCCTGCTGCCTTAAGCACATCGTCCGAAAGCTTTGCTTTATACTTTCCGTAAAGCTCCAGATCATCAGGATCTATTCCGAATCTCTCAGCGACCTTAGTGATAGGCTCCATTTTACATTCCTGAGCTATCTGTATGTCTGTTTTCATTATATGTTCCTCCATTCAAAGGTAAAATTTTATAGTTACATAATAAACCCTTTTATGTCATTTTTCAAGTACCGACAAAAATTTATTCTTCATATCTTCTCTGTCTTTCCTCCCACTCGTACTTGTCCATATATACCTCACGGCCCTTTGTGCCGCCAAGATCGGGACCTACGATACCTCTTTCCTCCAGCTCGTCGATTATTCTGGCTGCCTTATTGTAGCCTATGCCAAACTTTCTCTGAACTGCGCTTATAGACGCTCTCTTTTTAAATACAACAAACTTTATGACATCGTCTATAATGCTGTCGCTGTCGTCATTTGAGGAAGAAGCGGAAGAGTTATCGGGCGTAGTCGCTTCTGCAACAGACCTTTCTATCTCATCTATTACAGACTGGTCATAATGGCTCTCATCTGTTTTTATAGCCTCAACTATCTTTTCGACCTCCTCGTCTGTAACGAATGCGCCCTGTATTCTCAAAGGCTTATCGTCAAAGGCTCTTGTCTTAAGGAGCATGTCGCCCTTGCCCAAAAGCTTTTCTGCGCCTGTTGAGTCAAGTATTATCTTGGAGTTGACACCGTCGGACACCTTGAACGCTATTCTGGAAGGAACATTTGCCTTTATAAGACCCGTAACTACATTGGAATCAGGTCTTTGTGTAGCTATTACAAGATGTATGCCTGCCGCTCTTGCAAGCTGTGTAAGCCTTACTATAGATGCCTCCACTTCCTTGCCTACTGTCATCATAAGGTCTGCAAGCTCATCTATTATTATAACTATGTAGGGCAGCTTTTCGCCTTCCTCCGCTACCTTGTTGTAGCCTATGATATTTCTTACATTCTTAAGCTCCAGAAGATCGTAACGCCGCATCATTTCTCTTATAGCCCAGTTAAGAGCGCCGTTTGCCTTCTGCACATCGCTTACTACAGGAATGAGAAGATGAGGTATGCCGTTGTATACATTAAGCTCTACCTTCTTTGGGTCTATCATTATAAGCTTGACCTCCTCAGGAGAAGCCTTGTAGAGTATAGATGTGATAAGAGTATTTATACACACAGACTTACCTGCGCCTGTAGCGCCTGCTATAAGGAGATGTGTCATATCGGCAATATCCGCTACTATAACGGTACCCGTAATGTCCTTGCCTATGCCGAATGCCAGCTTGCTCTTGAAATCCCTGAACTTATCCGTAAGCACTACCTCGCTGAAATATACGGGAGATACGGATTCATTGCCAAGCTCTATGCCTATTTTGCTTGTGCCGGGAATAGGCGCTTCTATTCTTACGCTTTTTGCCGCAAGAGCAAGCTCTATGTCCTTGTCAAGCTTTGTTATCTTGTTTACGGTTATCCCCTTAGGCGGTATAAGCTCATAGCGTGTTACGGCAGGACCTCTGCTTATATTCACTACCTTAGCGTCAACGCCGAATACGGAAAGAGTTTCCTCAAGTGTTCTGGATTTTGCAAGCATTTCATCCTTTGAGCTTCCGTTACTTTTTCTGGGATTTCTGGCAAGTATAGACGTGCTCGGAAATTTATAAGGCGTTTTTCCTGAGCTGTACTCCAGCTTTCTTATGGATTTTGTCGCTTCAGCTTCTATTATCTCAGGTTCAGCGCCATTGCTTTCATTGGAGTCCTTCTTTTCGTCTGTATTTCTTTCAGTCCTGCTTTCAAGCACTATCACATTGCTTTCTTTCTTTTCCTTCTTTTCCTCCCAAGTCGGCAGATCCTCCTCTTCCTCCTCAATACTCGGTATATACGGAAGCTCCTCTTCGTACTCTTCCTCCTCGTTATCAATATTTATAGTAATATTCCTGTCCTTCTCTGCCGTTCTGTTGTTTCCGACCTTGTCTATTATGTCGGAAAGATCCGGCATAACGGTCTCATCTGTACTGTTGCTTTTATATCTGTTTTTTGCGCTGTTTACAATATCTTTGGCAATATCAACGCTTTCGTCATAGTTTTCCTCTTCATCTGTAAGATTGAAGGCTAT
>CANQBT010000036.1 GCA_947589405.1 uncultured Clostridia bacterium
GAATGATCTCGCACTCGTACTTATTTTTAAGCCTGTCGTATATATACGAAAATGTAGAATAAAGGGAAATGTCGCCTATACTGAGCACAGCCACAGACCTGCCTTTTTCAAGACAGGCTTCGATATTATGTGTAGCCATATCGTGCATTCTGCTGTTTTCATCAGCATTCCTGCTCATAGCAAAATCCAAATAGATTATTTCCTTATCCTTTATATCCACAGCACTCCTGACTATATCAAGCGCAAGAGAATTTTCCTTATGTGTTCTGGGCGCCGCTATCACATCACAAGCCTCTATTGCTTTTATTGCTTTAAGGGTCATATGTTCAGGATCGCCGGGACCTGTACTGACTCCGTAAAGAATAGCTTTTTTCATATTGCTCTCCTTATATGTTCTATAAACATATTTTGTATAAATTCGTATTCTCCAAGTCCTTTTAACAATATTTTAACACTATATCCCTTTGATGTAAATATATTTTTCCAACTGTCAGGCTCATCTCCCGCCATATCATTTATTGCATGGTCGCCTGCAACTATCATAAAGGGCATAAGAAGTACTGTCTTGTTATGCTTTGGCTTTTCAGCAATGTCATAGACAGTAGGCTTTGCTTCAACCGTGCCGATTAAAATATTGTCTGCCTTTATATACTTCTGCAATTTTTCATATATCGAATTGGCGAAATGCTCTGTGCCATGTCCCATAAGAACAAGAGTGTATTCCTTTGACCCAATACTTTCTATAAATCCTGCAACATTTATAATATCCTCCTCTTCGGAAATAAGAGGATCGCCAACAATTATATTACTGAAATATATACGGTATTTTTCCGCTACAGCGCATAGCTTTTCGTATTCTATGCCCTTAATGATATGAGTAGGCTGTACGATGACCTCTTTTATACCGTCGGATATAAGCCTTTCAAAGGCCTCCTCCACAGTATCTATAACGATACCCTCTTTTCTCAGCTTTTTTACTATTATATAGCTGCTAAAGGCAGAATACACCCTGTAGTCCGCATACTCCGCCTTTATACTGCTTACTATTTTGTCTATTGTTTTTTCCCTTGTGTCCTTATGGCTTGTGCCAAAGCTTACGACCAGTATCCCTTTATCCATTGTACATATCTCCATATTCTTCAATACTTCTGGGGTATCTGCTGTAGTCCTCCATACCCTGTATTTTCATAAGCTTCCAGAGCATAGGCTTTTCAACATAGTCTGTGTCAAATACCTCTATACCTCCGTCTGCTGCAATACTGCCCTTTTCCATAATTATGAATCTGTCCGCCCATCTGTAGGCAAAGTCCATATCGTGTGTAGATACTATTATTGTCCTTTGTTCAGCCATTTTATTGAGTATCTTCTCCAAAAGAAGAGAATTTCTTGTATCAAGAAAGGCGCAGGGTTCATCAAAAAGCACAACTTCGCTGTCCATAGCTATAATATCCGCTATGCATACCCTTTTCTTTTCACCTCCGCTCAGATAGTGGACCGCTCTTTTTCTGAACTCCTCTAAGTTAAGCTGAGTTATTGCTCTGTCCGTCCTATCCTTTACTTCATCTTTGCTTATTTTCATATTCATAGGTCCGAATGAGACCTCTCTTTCTACAGTAGTTGCTATCATCTGCACATCAGGCTCCTGAAAAACAAGACCTACTTTTTTTCTAAGCTCTTTATTGCCTATTTTCTTTCCCTTATAGAGTATATCTCCCTTGTATTTCAGCACACCGTTCATACATAGAAAAAGCGTAGTTTTGCCTGCTCCGTTATCTCCCAGAAGCGCAATTTTTTCACCTTTATTTATGGATAAATTTATATTTCTGAGGACTCTGCTGTCCTCATAGCTGAAATCTATATTCCTTAACTCAAGCATATCATCACCACAAAATATAATATAAAAAACACGATCTCCAATAGCCTTATATTTCTGTCCTCACTATAAAAGGCTATCTTGCCGTCATAACCCCTTGATTCCATAGCGTCATAGGCAAAGTCTGCTTTTCTGAAGGAATAAAGCAGAAGATTCTTGCCTATGCTGCCAAAGGAATAAAATGACGACCTTATACTGCCATATCCGTTACGTGCTTCTGTTGCCCTTGTCATATTCTCAACAACAGCCAGCAGTACAAATATAAATCTGTATATAAGGAACATAAGCTCTATTATGACCTCAGGCAGTCTGAATTTTCTGAATACCTCTATAATATCCGCCATAGGCGTAGACAATGCAAGACCGTACATACAGCTAACTGCACCAAAGGCACGTATAACTATGCATACAGCTTTTTTTATTCCCTCATCGGTCACAAATATATTCACACCGCCTAATGACAATGTAAATAGACCTGTACTGCTTCTTGAAAAATTGACCAAAACAGCTGCGATACTTAGCACTATGAATAATGCCGGTATACTCATTACCCTTATGTAATATCTTAGCTTTATCCTGCCTATGACTACTGTAATAAATGCCATAGACAATATTATAAATAAAGACACGACAGGGCTGTCAATAACTATGCCGTATATGAGAACAGACGTAAAGAATACAGTCTTTAACATACTGTTTATACTGTTAAGAGCAGAATTGTAGGCATTGTGATCTATTGCGGTAAAGCCCATGTGTTCCATATCAGCTTTCCCTCTTGTACTTTGACCTTGCCATAAGCCAGCCAAAGCCAAAGCCTACTATACCTGCACCTGCACCTGCCTGTAGACAGAATAAAAGGCTCTCGGTCTCTCCTCCGGGCGGTTCCAATATGTTTTCCGCCCAAGGCTCGTATTCGGGAGATATTTCGGCTATTATGCTTTCCGCTTCTCCGTCGGAGCCTCCGAACTCAGAATTGTGTATAACGGCAAGGGGAACAATGGCAATAAGTGCGCAAACTATAAATAAAACAATGACTAAAGTACTCTTTTTCATATGGCACCTCCTAATAGTCCAGCTCTGCAAGCTCAGGCTTTGCATAGCTTTCAAGACCTATCATCACTATTACGGAAAGTATGCCCTCTATAACGGCAAGAGGGACCTGTGTAACTGCAAATACAGCCATAAACTTAACTACAGATGCGCCTACTCCGCCTACATCGCTGGGATATGCCAGAGCAAGCTGTACACTTGTTATACAGTATGTAAACAGATCGCCTAAAGCCGTTGCGGCAAAGACGCATACAAGCTTATTTATATTGAATTTCCTTAATATCTTATATACACCAAAGCTTAAAAACGGTCCTGCTATAGCCATGCTGAATGTATTGGCGCCTAATGTGGTAAGACCTCCATGAGCAAGAAGTATAGCCTGGAAAAGAAGCACAATTATGCCCAGTACCGCCATAACGCTTGGTCCGAATAATACTGCGCCAAGACCCGTTCCCGTAGGGTGAGAGGAAGAGCCTGTAACGCTGGGAAGCTTAAGGGCTGAAAGTACAAAGGCATAGGCGCCTACCATAGCCAGAAGCAAAAGTGTTTTCCTGTGGTCGTTTACAATTTTTTTGATCCTTATAAAGCCTGCTGTTAAAAACGGCAGACAGAGTACTCCCCATACAACACAATGGGTCTTAGGAAGATAGCCCTCCATAATGTGCATGGCAAATGTAGTTTGTGTTACACCAAATACAAGAGCAAAAACACATGAAAACATAAATAATCTTTTTTCGTTTTTTGTCATAATGATCCTCCTTATTTATTTATAAGACAAAAAAAGTGCCCTTGCAGGCACAGCTTTAAAACGCAGAATATCTGCGCTTTAAAATACACCTGCTGTTAGTCCGACAGCAATGTATGTGCTCATATTTCAGAGCATTGCATAAGGCAGGTCTTCTGACTTGGAGTATAGGTCCGCTTGCCTTCCCATGTGTAACCATAGTGACATATAAGCGGACAACCTCTTCACAGCGGCGGTCCCGTTTGGAATTTACATCCAATTCCCTATTGAGTTTGGCTAAAAACACCTTATACAAATTTTAAAGGGAACAGTAATACTGTTCCCTTTAATTATATAATATGCATCAAAATATGTCAACTTAGAAATCAGCTGAACACACTATTTAAGAGTCTGTCCATTTCCTCTTTTCTTTTTTCTGTTCTTTCCTTATCTATAGCGTAAGTACTGCCGTCGTACACTATGCAGTCCCCTTCCTTTGCTTCTGTCAGAAGGTCTGCGCTTATTTCATGCATGTCGCCTTCCTCGCTCTGGCACACTATAGTACTTCCTTCTATCCTGTCTACATAATATATTTTCATATCACACCGCCTTATGGATTACATACCTTACATGGACTATAGCCCAAAGACTTTATAGTATCTGCGTAGCCTGTGTATACAAGCTTATTGGCAGGACTTGTCTTTTTGCCGTAAATACAGGTATCCTTGTGGAATTTCATGCTGTTTTTATTCAGAATATATGTCTGAACAGTCTGAGGATCGCTTCCCACATCTGTGCTGCCTTGCCTGGCCCGGCCTCCCGTTCTTTCTTCCGAAAACACAATGCCGTTTCCTGAGCTTTCGGCAATTATCGTTCCGTTTATGTCTGTTCTGTATATTTTCACATTTTTATTATTGAGCTTTGTAATGGTCTCTTCGGAAGGGTGTCCATAGCTGTTATCCTTTCCTACGGATATTACAGCATAACGAGGAGACACCTTATTCAGAAACTCATCGCTTGTTGAGGTATAGCTTCCGTGATGTCCTGCCTTAAGAACATTTGCGGAAATATCTATGCCTGTGTCCAGAATATCATTTTCTTCAGCCGTTTCGGCATCACCTGTCAGAATGAAGCTGTCATTCTTATTTACAAGTTTTATGACCACAGAATTATTATTCATATCGTCATTGTCATACTTCAATGGTCCCAGTATTGTAAATTTAAAATCACCTAATGTATAGGAATCGCCAACTGTCGGTTCAATGACCTTTGCCTTACTTTTTATTACTGCATTTATAAGGTTTTCAAAGCATTTTGTAGTTGCAGAGACCTTTGGCATTATAACATTGTCCGTTGAAAATGATCCGATAACATCATCAAGCCCGCCTATGTGATCCGAATGGTGATGTGTGGCAATAACATAGGTCAGTTTATCTACGCCCTTGCTTTTAAGATATTGCTTTATCGGTTCTCCGTCGTCCTCTTCACCGCCGTCTATGAGCATGTAAAGCCCGTTACTTTCCACAAGTATACAGTCAGCCTGACCTACGTCTATAAAATAAAGCTTTTCTTCTGTTTTCTGATTTGCCTGAACAGGTAAAGTCATAGATACAAGTACAAATAACAGCACTAATATTCTTTTCATGATATTTCTCCTTTTTCGGCTAATTGCCTATAATTTCCGAAGTATCTATTATACCAAGCACATTTCCTGTAATGCTGTCTGTAAACAAAACGCTCACATATGTCAACTCCTGCGGTATACCGCTTAAAACCTGATATGATGTACTTACCATATAAAGCTCAAGAGCAATATCCCTCTTCTCTTTATCTATATTGTCAATACACCGCACATCAAAGCAGCTCATATCTCCGCTGTATTTAATATCAACTACAGATGGATACTTGGTTTTATCGGATATTATTTCGTCTATCTTATCAACAACACTTTTCCTGAGAGCGACCACAAAATCATAGTAATCATTTGCAGACATAATGGCAGAAATGTAGCCTGTATCTTCATCTATGTTTATATTTTTGGCTCCCCATTTTCTTACCTGCTCTTTAATAGCGCTTTCTTTTTCATTTACTCCAAAATATTCCGGGGATATTATCATTTTAATCATAAAAAAACCTCCCGCTGTATATGGATATGTACTTTAATTATACATTAATGCGGAAGGTTTTTCAATAGTTTTTGAACTACATTATTAAATTAGAATTGTTGAACTGCATTACAAGAAGATCATGAGAACGAACTTCTGATTTCATTTCTGCTTCAAGCTGGTCAATAGAATTTTTGTACTGATCCAGTTCTATCTGAGTCAGTTTACCAAGCTTAAGCTGTGTTTCCTTAACAACAAGCTCATTTTTCATGTCGTTAAGGCTAAGCTCGTTTTGTCTGTATTCGTTTTCTGTATTTCTGATATTGTCATATACTGACGTAACAGATGCGGTAAGGGCTTTTTTCGCATCTTCAAGACCTCTTGAAGCCTGCTCGTATTGAGATCTTGTAGACTCTCTGTCGCTGCTGGTAACACCTGTTGAATCTCTGAAATCAAAGGTATCAACAGACATCTTTGCAATATCTACGCTGTCTGAAAGACCTCTGAGAGTCATATTTGAAGAAAGCGCCTTTGTTATTGCAGCGTCCAGATTAAGCTCTGAGCTTACCGGCTTATATTCAATATCATCAACGATTATATTGTATTTCTTGCTTATGCTTTCGCCCATAAGCTGATTAAGGCTTCTGTAGGCAGCATCTACGGAGTTTTCAAGGTTAAGCTTGTTTGACTCCAATGTTTCTGCTGCCGTAACAGCTTCATTGTACTGGATCTGACTCATTTTGCCTACCTTTAGCATCACGTCGTATATTTTGAGCTGTCTCTTGCTCAGCTCTATGCCATCGTCATAAAGCTCTATGCTTCTTTCTGCGTCCTTAAGTCCATAGAACAGCTGTTTTACATTGTATTCTATTTTTTCCTTTTCAGCCTCTTTGTTTTCATTATAGTTCTTAAGACTGTTCATAAGATTTTTTAAAGCAAGGGAGTATGTAATATTTGCTGTTGCATTGCTCTCCTGCTCCCACGCATATCTTGTGACCATCTGGTCTATTTCTGCAATTTCATTGCTTTCGTCCAGATTTTTAATATTACGGCTGTAATTTATTGCCTTATTTACAGCCTCTTCTATTGTAAGATCTGTTACGACATCGTCTTTGTCATTGCCATAGGGAGAGCCTATTATCATTACTTCTCCGTCCTTTGAGGTGCCTATTGAGCTTAACTTGTCGGCATAAACAGCGTTTGATGACATAAAGACTGTGCCTGCAAGTACAACACATAATAAATTTTTCTTATTCATTTGTTACAGCTCCTTTCTTAAATGCCTTCTTAGCTTCTTTTCTTGCTCTCTTGTCCTCGTCCTTCTGAGATACCTTCCTTCTGTGATTCTTCCTGAATTTATTCTTTACAGAGTTAATGCCGGAATAAAGCAAAGGTATGAACAAAAGTGTAATAAGCGTACCGATAGTAAGACCGAATACTATAACTATACCTAAGCTCTGGTTTGTTTCCATACCTGAACCTATTGCAAGAGCTACGGGAAGCATACCTATAACCGTTGTAAGAGTAGTCATAAGTATAGGTCTCAGTCTGTCACGTCCCGCTTCGGCAAGAGCCTCATTTACTCCCAGTTCGCTGTCATTTTCAAGAAGCTGGTTCGTATGGTCTACAAGCACGATACCGTTGTTAACTACCATACCTACAAGCATTATAAGTCCCATATATGCTGAAGCCGTAAGACTGTTGCCTGTAATGAGCAGTCCCAATATACCGCCTGTAATAGACATAGGCATTGAAAACATTATAATAAAGGGATATACAAAGGACTCAAACTGTGAAGCCATTACCATGTATACCAGAAGTATGGCAACAACTATACAAGTAAACAGATCCTTGAAGGTATCTTCCATCATTTCCATTATTCCGCCAAACTCATATGAATAGCCCTCAGGGAATACATAATTGTCAAGCACCTGCTGTACTTTTTCTCTCTGTGCTGCGCCGTCAAGTCCCTTTATCTCGCCTGTCAGCTCTATATATTTCTGCTGATTTTCTCTTGTGATTGTAAGAGCGCTTTCACCCATTTCAACGCTTGCTACCTCAGTAAGAGGAATAGTGGTGCCTGTTGGCGTGGTTATGTTTATATTGTTAAGGTCCTTTATGTATTCAATATCGTCGTCAGGGTACATTATCCTAACGTCTATCTCGGTACCGCCTGTCTTGTATTCCGTAGCAACAGAGCCGGAATTTGCAGCGCTTATAGCTGAAGCTATTGTCCTTGTGTTAAGTCCGTACTGTGCAGCCTTAGCTCTGTTTATTACTATGCTTGCCTCTGATGAAGCATCGTCAAGTGATGACTCTACATTTGTGGCATTGGGTATCTTTTCAAACTCAGCCATAAGCTCATTGCTTATTTCTCTCAGAGTATCGTTGTCATCGCCTTTGATCTGCACATCAAAGCCGTTGCCGCCAAGAGAACCCATTGACATACCGCTGTCGCTTACTTCTATTTCACAGCCTGCTATATTCTGAAGCCTGCTTTCTATATCGTCGGCAATTTCCTCGCTGGAACGTGTTCTGTCCTCCTTGTCGCCTACATCATAATTCAAAGTAACGGTTGAGCCTGTGCTGAAGCCCATAATGCCGCCGACTGACGCATACATCATTTCTGTTTCGGGAACATCGCCTATCCTTTCAAGCAAAGTATTGAGCATAGCCTCGCTTGTTTCATAATCAGTACCGTTAGGAAGAGTAGCCGTAACGCTTATAGAACCTTCGTCTGTAGACGCCATAAGGTCTGAACCGACCAGCGGCACACAGAAAAGAGAACCTATGAATACAGCTATTATTATAAGCGTACTTCTTATTCTGTGATTAAGACACATGGTTATGAGCTTTGCATAACCTCTGTCCAATTTATCCAAGAAATTTCCTACGGAATTATCAAGCTTATCTATAATTCCGCCGATCTTATGCTTTGACTTTTCCTCATGACGCATGAGCACAGCTGACGCCATAGGAACAAATGTAAGAGCGGTAACAAGTGACGCTACAAGAGCAAAGCATACGGTATATGATATTTCCTTCATAATATCGCCCATCGTACCCGGCATAAATGTAAGAGGAAGGAAAACGGCAACTGTAGTAAGGGTAGATGCCGTAATAGCCATTGATACCTCTGAAGCGCCATAGTATGCCGAATCAAAGGCGCTCATTCCCTCAGATTTTTTCTTGAATATATTTTCAAGAACAACAACGGAGTTATCTACAAGCATACCTATGGCTATAACTACACCGCCAAGTGACATCATGTTAAGGGACATGTCGTTTAAGTACATAAGGGCAAATGTAGCAAATATTGATGTAGGAATGGAAACGCCTATAACAAGTGACATTCTTAAGCTTCTCAGAATTATAAGAAGCACGAATATAGCTATAAACGCTGCCTGGAAAGCTGTGCTTACCATGTTGTTTATACCCAGCTCAATATAGTCTGCTGTATTGGTAAGCATCGTCAGCTCAAAATCAGGATACTGCTTCTTTATATCGTCCATAGTCTCCAAAATGTTCTTGCTTACGGTAACGATATTTGCATCGCTTTGCTTTGAAAGAGCATACATACAGCCCTCTTCACCGTTTATAAGTGTTTTGGAGCTTTTATCCTTCTCCATCTCCTTGACTTCGGCAACATCCTTTATCATTACGTTATTGCCTGTCTTAGTGGTAATGAATGTGTTCTTTATATCCTCCAGAGAATTGAACTCTCCTTCTGTTCTAAGAGCGATCTCGGTTGTACCCTGCTTAAGAGATCCTGAAGGCATATTTGTATTCTCAGCAGCAAGAGCAGCGGAAATGGTATTCATTGTAATACCATAGTTCTGCATCTTGTTCTGGTCAACTATTATTCTGACCTCTTTGTCTGTACCGCCCATAAGTGATACGGAGGATACGCCGTCTATTTTCTCAAACATTGAGGATACGTTATCGTCTAAAAGGTTGTAAAGCGTATCCACATCATACTTGCTGCTCGTAACGCCGACCATAATGCTCTGGGCATTCATATCCATCTTCATTATAGTAGGGTCGTTGGCATCGTCGGGAAGCATGGCCCTTACTCTTTCAAGTCTGTCTCTCATATCGTTTGTGGCAACATCAATATCGGTACCGTCTACAAACTGTATGGCAACTATTGATGAGCCTGAAGAGGATTGAGATGTAATGGTATCAACGCCGGTTATTGTAGCAAGCTGTTCTTCTATGGGCTTTGTTACAAGCTCCTCCATTTCCTCAGGAGCTGCGCCTGTGTAATTACACATTACAAGAGCAACAGGCAGATCTATATTCGGAGTCATGGCAAGCTCCAGATTGTTGTAGGCTATAAATCCGCCTAAGAATACAATGAGAGTTACCATAATTACCGTAACGGTCCTTTTAATACAAGTTTTTATCATTTTTCAGCCTCCTTGCCATCGGCAGGAGCCTTATCGCTTTCATTTTCGGCAGGAGCCTCTGTAACAGGCTCTGTTTCAACTCCGTTATCAGCCACTATATTTATAGCGTCTCCGTCAGCAAGATAAGTCTGACCCTTTACAACTACCTTGTCTGTAGCTTCAACGCCTGAAGTTACCTCTATAGTATCGCCTGTATCTATACCTACGGTCACAGTCCTTCTGACAGCAGTATTTCCGTTTTCAGCTATAAATACATAGTACTCTTCGCCATTGTTGTCCAGAACCGCATCTCTTGGCAGAACATAAGCATCGTTGCTTGTGGATTTTGCAAAGTGTACCTCGGCAAACATACCTGCCTTCAATGTACCTGTGGAATTGGGTATATTTATTTTAACGGTATATGTACCGTCTGCATTTGCTCCCGGCGGTATCTCCGTAATAGAGCCTGTAAATTCGCCGCCTTCCTTAAGTGACGGTATGTTAATGGTAACAGCATCACCCACATTTACGCTTGTAGCTATCTGCTCTGATACATTTACCTGTACCTTAAGAGATGAAAGATCAACTATCTGATAGCCTGCACCTGCGGCCATAGCCCCTGCCGTAACGTTCTTCTTGAGGACGGTACCGCTTATAGGACTTGTAACAGTACAATAATCTATCTGCTGCTGCGCATTCTCAACGGCTACGGTTGCTGATTTCTGAGCGGCAAGAGCAGTATTGAGAGCATCATTTGCCTTCTTTGTATTTTCTGCAGTAGTTTCATTTGCAAGAATATTATAGGAAGTATTTGCCTGACTAAGGCTATCCTCTGCGCTCTTTACTCCAAGCTCAGCCTTATCCTTTGCATTATTGGCTGTAGTAAGGGTATTTGCCGCTGTGTCAAGAGCGATCTTATATGTATTGAGCGTATCTTCGGGGAGTCCTCCTACATCAAAAAGCTGTTTGTTTATATCATAATCATTTTTAGCCTTATCGTAATTAGTCTGTGCATTTGTAACGGCTATCTTGGCGTCCTCTACAGACTTCTTTGCATTTTCAAGAGCCGTCTGCGCATTTGTAATGGCGCTTTTAGCGCTTTCAAGCTGAGATTTCATTGCGGCGCCGTTAGCTGTCGCAACATTTGTTCTGGCAGACTGTACGCCTGCGTTGGCGGAATTAAGAGAAGCCTGAGCGCTCTTAAGTGCCGTCTGATAATCCTTATCATCTATTTTATAAAGTACTGCACCCTTTGTGACTGTATCGCCTACATTAAAATATGCAGCCGCAACAGTACCCTGTACCTTAGCTGTAACATCAACTGTTTCAGCAGCTTCTATGGTACCTGAGTACATATACTCATCTTTAACTGTATTGATTGTAGGATTGGCGACCTCTACGCTTGTAGCCTTTGCCGCCTGTTCTTCGGGCATATCACCCTTTGGTCCTCCGCCGCAGCCTGAAAGCATTGCAATACATAAAGCTGCCGCCGTAAATCTCAAATACTTTTTCATACATAACCTCCCAAATTTGCTTTATAATTATATATTTTTTACATAGTTAAAATTATGAACAATATCATACAAGCTTCTTAAGTATGCTTACAAGAGAGCTTTTTTCTTCCTCTGTCAGATGACCGTAGAGCTTATTTTCAATATCTTGGGCAGAGTCCTGTACAAACTCCGTTATTTCCCTGCCCCTTTCGCCTAAGCTTAATATTTTGTTACGGGCATCTGTTTTGCTTTGTTCTCTTACTATCAGTTCGTTCTTTATCATTGTGTTTATCATACTTGAAACAGAGGATTCCTTGACTCCCATTTCCTTGCTGAGCGTTTTCTGATTAACGGAGCCGTCCTCTACAAGTATTATGCCAAGTATAGCAGCCTGCATAACGGAAATATTGAATTTTTTAAGTATTTCATTCTGCAGGAGCATACATTTATGGGACGCCTGATAAAGCAGCGGGGTTATTCCCATATCGATATATAGATCCTTCATTTATTTCACCTCACAATAAACTTAGAATTCTAATCTTTTTAGATTTTACTCCTTATTTACTGCTATGTCAATAGTTTTTTTGTATTTTTTTTACTACATTAAAAAATTAAGATTTGCGTAATAATTAACGCAAATCTTAATTTAAATATTGTTATAAATTGGCACTTGCTGTAGTATTCTGAACAGTATTTTCTCTTGACATTCTGCCGCCCTTTCCGCCGAAGCCGCCTCTTCCAAAGGCTCTTCCGCTTTGTCCGTAGGCAGTAATGCCCTTCTGTGCCGTAATTTCCACAGTCTTATTGCCGTCTATATATACGGTATAGGTCTCGCCTTCTTTTATATTTTCCGATGAGAATATCATATTTTGGAATTCTTTTGAGGATCTTATTTCTCCTGCGGTATTGCCCTTGCTGTCCTTTATCTCAACAGATGCATCTGCAGGCTGTACGGAATCAAATGTAATATTTAATATATTCTGTTTTCCGCTGTCGGGGCATTGTGCCATTCCCGCTGCGCCTAAGGCTATAACGCTTCCGCCGTTTATACTGCCCTTTACCGCATAGTCAAGAGCGCCGTTGCCGCTGTTGGAGGGTCCGTCTATAGTTACAACACCGCCGTTTATACTGAGATCTCCGTTGGAATCTATACCATCGCCATTAGCGTCTATGTGTATATTTCCTCCGTTTATTATTATCTGATGTTCGCTGCTCTCAGCAGCATCGCCCATTTTTTCAAGACCTGAGCTGCCACCGGCATTTATGCCATCGTCATCGCTTTTTATATTGATATTGCCGCCGTTTATTGTGGCTATTGCCTTCGACTCTATACACTCGTCTTTAGTATCGGCGCTTATGTCGCCGCCGTTTATTATCAGATCGCCTTCAGCCTTTATTCCCTTGCTCTTAGATGAAGCAAGAACGATACTGCCGTTTTCTATAGTCGTCATATTGGCTGATTTTATGCAATGATCGTTAGAGCTTACATTAATGCTTCCGCCCTTTACCGTTATATCATTATCCGCCTTTATACCCTTACTGCTTGGATATTCCGTTGTAGTTTCGGTAGAGCCTTCGGCAACGGTAGTCACTTGTGACGGACTGTCGAAAGCCGTTGTCATTTCTGTCATATTTCCTCTGTGACCTCTGAAGTCCTCAGGCATTTCGGGTCTTTCGCCATCAGGCATATGAGGTGGCTCTCCCTCTCTCATATTGGGTCTTTCACCATTTTCAAAGGGCATACCGCCTTTACCCATAAAGTCGCTGTCAGTACTTTCTGCAACTTCACCTGTTGCGGTCACGCTCAAATCGCCGCCTTCTATGTTTACATTCTTTTCCGCCTGTATTCCGTCCTCCTTTGACGTAATGGTTACTTTTCCGCCTTTAAGCAATACATCGTCATTGGCATGTATTCCATCGCCTACCGAATTTATATTTATTGTGCCATTTTCTATATCAACTCCATCGTCTGATACGATCCCATGATTATAGTTGGCATTGACATTGAGCACGCCGTTTCCCTGTAATACTATATCATCATTGGCAAATACACAGCCCTTTCCGTCGTTGCTGTACTCTGTACCGTCCGTAAGTGTGTTGTTGCTGTCCTTTGCCGTTTCTATGGTCAGCTTAGCACAGTTTTCACCATAAACAGCAGGACCTGTACTGTTTTCAATATCGGCATTATTCAGTACAAGGCTCACGCTGTTATTTGTATCTATTACAACCATTCCCTTATAGCTTCCCGAAAGCGTGTAGGTACCGCCCTTTGTTATTTTATATGTACTTTCCTTTATATTTCCAAGATCAACGCTTACAGGTGTCCCCGTATCAGCCGATGTTATATTACAGCCTGTAGCAAGTATAGCCGCCGTGATCATAAGTGCAAATTTTCTTTTCATGTATATCGCTCCTTTCTATGTCTATGATAATATCACATTTTTAAAATAAAATAAAAAGAAAATTAAAAATTCATTAAAATAAGTTGCTATTTCAATATTTTGTGATAAAATTAAAGCAAGGAGTTAAAACGGAGGCAAATAAATGAGATATATAAACGAATTAAAAGAAAACGAAAGAGTTATTGAATTCTATCTTTGTAAGCAAAGACAAAGCAACAAATCAGCCAAAACAGGCAAGAATTATCTTTCACTTACGCTTGCCGACAAAACAGGCACAATAAACGGCAAGGTATGGGATATTACAAGAGATATACAGTCCTTTGAAGAAGGCGACTACATCAAAATAGACGCATCGGTACAGACCTTTAACAATGACCTTCAGCTTAACATAAAAAAAATAAGGAAGGCTCGGGAAGGAGAATATGACGAAGCCGATTACATACCTGTTACAGATAAGAATGTAGATGAGCTTTATAAAAAGCTTACGGATTTTATTGCATCTGTTGAAAACAAATATCTCAATACGCTGCTTACAAATATTTTTTTAAATAATAAGTCTATCTCAGAAGCCTTCAAAAAGCATACTGCCGCAAAAGCAATGCATCACAACTATATGGGCGGACTTATAGAGCATACCATATCCGTAACCGAGATATGCGATTTTTTTGCATCACAATATGAAAATGTAAACAGAGATGTGCTTATTACTTCTGCCCTTCTCCATGATATTGCAAAGCTCAGAGAGCTTTCCGATTTTCCGAATGTAGACTATACAGACGACGGAGAGCTTATAGGTCATATAGTTATGGGTTCTGAGTTTATAGGAAAGGAAGCTGATAATATCGAAGGGTTCCCTCATCAACTCCGCTCACTTATACAGCATAATATACTGGCGCATCACGGAGAATATGAATACGGTTCTCCAAAGCTGCCAAGAACTTTGGAGGCATTCTTGCTCCATTGTGCAGACGATACAGACGCTAAGGTAAAAATGTTTGAAACATCTATTGAAAGCAGCGCTGTAAGCGGTTCATGGGTAGGTTACAATAAAATACTTGCCAGAAATATAAGAAAGACTGAATTCTGATATGAGCATAAACAAAAATGAAATTTACACAATAAAAATTACAGATATTGGAACTCATGGCGAGGGTATAGGCAAAATTAACGGCTATACCCTTTTTGTCAAGAACACTCTTCCCGAAGAAGAAGTAAAAGTTCTTGTATTAAAGGTCGGCAAAAGCTATGGCTATGGCAAGGTCATTGAGATCATAAAGCCATCGCCCTATAGAATGACCCCGCCATGTGAAGCAGCAGGAAAATGCGGCGGATGCACTATGCAGCATATAAGCTATACACAGCAGCTTTGCCTTAAGCAAAACAAGGTAAAGCAAAATATTATACGAATTGGCGGTTTTAAAGACATAGATGTTTTGCCGATAATAGGCATGGAGGATCCATTTCGCTACAGAAATAAGGCTCAATATCCTGTAACCAAAGACAAGAATGGGATCAAGATCGGATTCTACTCTCTTGGAAGCCATAAAGCGATAGAATGCAATGACTGTCTTATAGGAAGCAGCAAAAATGAAGAAATATTAAGCGCAATAAAATCTTTTATGAAAGAAAACAACATTGCTGCCTATGATGAAGAAACAGGCAAAGGCTTGGTAAGGCATATTCTCATAAGAGAAGGATCTTACACAGGTGAGATCATGGTATGTCTTGTTATAAACGCCGCAAGATTTAAACAAAAAAAGGAATTAATCGCTAAGCTTGACAAAATCAACGGCATAGTATCAATAGTTATAAACTTCAATACTAAAAAAAATAATGTCATTATGGGCGAAAGATGTGAAACAATATGGGGTAATGACTATATAACAGATAAAATAGGAGAGCTTACATTTAAAATATCCGCTCCTTCATTTTTTCAAGTGAATCCAATACAGACCTATAAGCTATATTCAAAGGTACTGGAATTTGCCAATCTTAAAGGAAGCGAAACGATCATAGACGCCTACTGTGGCATAGGTACCATTTCTCTTTTTCTTGCAGGCAATGCAAAAAAAGTATACGGTGTTGAAATAATAGACGCCGCTATTGAGAACGCAAAGGAAAACGCAAAACTCAATAATATAGAGAATGCAGAATTTTTTGCAGGCAAAGCTGAGAACATCATACCCACTCTTTATAAAGAAGGTATTTCCCCCGATATAATGGTAATGGATCCTCCCCGCAAGGGCTGTGATAAAAGTCTGTTGGAACTTATTCTCAGCATGAAGCCCAAAAAGATAGTATACGTCAGCTGCGATAGTGCGACCCTTTCAAGAGATCTGAAAATACTCTGCTCAACAGATGAATACAAAATAGAAAAAGTTCAGCCTGTGGATATGTTCCCTCACACTTATCACGTTGAAACTGTGTGCTTGCTCTCAAAACAAAATCTTTAAAACCTCAGTAAATAAGGGCTTTCCGTAAAAGCTAGCCCTTATTTTTATTGTGTATAGAAAACCACACGTTATACGTGTGGTTCAGCTTGTCGAAAAAGTCTAGTAAACACTAGGCTTTTTCTTAAATTTATGGTATAATTAGATGAGGTGATAATTATGCTGGA
>CANQBT010000037.1 GCA_947589405.1 uncultured Clostridia bacterium
CTCTCAGATCAGAGGTGGCAAAGCGTCTTGAGATACTTGACAGCAATGAATATAAATTCCTTTGGGTAACGGAATTCCCTCTTCTTGAATACAGCGATGAGGAAGAACGCTTTGTTGCAAAGCATCACCCATTCACATCGCCTATGGACGAGGATCTGCAATATATAGATACGGATCCCGGCAGAGTAAGGGCAAAGGCATATGATATGGTGCTTAACGGCTGCGAGGTCGGCGGCGGCTCCATAAGAATACACTCAAGGGAAATACAGTCACAGATGTTCAAGCTTTTAGGCTTTTCACCTGAGGACGCTCAGGAGCGCTTCGGCTTCCTGCTGGACGCATTCAAGTTCGGTGCGCCTCCTCACGGCGGGCTTGCCTTTGGTCTTGACAGACTTGTTATGCTTCTCACAGGTGCAGAGAGCATAAGAGATGTAATTGCCTTTCCTAAGGTAAAGGACGCAAGCTGTCTTTTGACAGATGCGCCTAACGTAGTGGATAAGATACAGCTGGAGGAGCTTGGTATAGAGCTTTCTCCCAAAAAAGAGGAAAACACAGAGGTGGAGTAAATGCTGGATTTTAAAACAGAGCTTAGTAAATTCAAGACCCTTCCCGAAGAGGAGGAAGCAGACAAATACGGAGATAGTGCAGTTGAGGATATTGTGGATATTTTAAGCGATATAAGGAATAACAAATAAGGGGTGTCTGAATGGAATATCTTTCTAACAAGATACAGAAAAGGATAAGCTCTCTTTCCAATAAATGCTACAACATAGCTTTAGAGCTGTGCGACGAGGGCAAAATTTCAGATGCGGTTGTAAAGCTTAGGGAAAGTATATTGCTTAACAAAAAAAATATTTCAGCCAGAAATCTTCTTGGTCTTTGCTACTACAGGCTTGGCAGTATAACGGAAGCTTTTATGCAATGGAAGCTCAGCGCTAAAATGAAAATAACCGATAATATTGCGGTGGATCTTATGGTATCTGCGGAAAATGACAAGGATACTCCCAAAATGCGTGAGGCAGTCAAAAACTATAACGAAGCCCTTGCCTATGCCAAAGACGGAAATACGGATATGGCAATAATGTGCCTTAAAAAAGCCCTTGATATGAATAAGGGTCTGGTGCCTGCCTGTGACCTTCTGGCGCTTTGCTATATGGACAGGGAAAACAATGCAGATGCCATGCATCTTCTGAAAAGAGCTGTTAAGATAGACGGTTCGGACAGCATTGCCTGTGAATATGCTCGGATAGTCGGTGAAGGCAAAGCGGCGTTCTTTAAGCCCAGACAAAAAGAAAGCTGGGATAATACACGACCTACTGCAAAGATTGTTAAAAGGCAAAGCGACAACAACAGAGGTATGTTGTACTTTGCGGCAGGTATAATTATGACCGCCATCATATCGGGAGCACTTGTTGTGCCGGCTGTTATACATCACTATAAGGGAGCATATGACGCTCTTGAAACACAGTACAATATTCTTCAGAATAACAAGAGCAGTACAGAGTTAAGCAATGAGGAGACCATACAAAGACTTACCGATGAAAATGAAGATCTGAGATCCAAGCTTTATACCACAGGCTCTCAGGAGCTTCAGCAAAGGATAAAGACCCTTGCGGATATAAAGGCGTATTACGATGAGGGAAATGCAGAAACAGCTGCGGATAAGCTTCTGTCCATTAATACGACAGGCTTTGGTACAGAGGTGATGAATGAATACAATTCCCTTAGAACAACGATACTTCCCGCAGCAGCGCAGAAGTACTATGCCTCCGGCGCCGAAGCCCTTGATACTCAGGACAGGGAAGCGGCTCGTAAGCTTTTTGAAAAGTGTATAGAATGCACGTCAAACGGTGATGAGCTGAGATACAGCGCTATGTATCAGCTTGGAAAAATAGCGGTCCGGGACGGAGATAATGATACGGCTTTGAATTATTTCAATACGGTTGCGGACAAGCATCCTGTAGAGTCAATAAAAAATGAGGCTGCACAGCAGATAGCAAATATAAAAAATAATTAATTGAGAGGTGCTAATTATGTCAAGAGTTCGTCCCTTCAGGGGATACAGACCTACGCCTGAGCTTTGTAAGATGGTGGCGGCGCTGCCCTATGATGTCATGACCTCAGAGGAAGCAAGGGAAATAGCAAAGGACAATCCCTATTCCTTCCTTCATGTGGACAAGGCTGAAATAGATCTGCCGGAGGGTACAGACCTGTACTCAGATGAGGTCTATGCAAAGGCAGCTGAAAATCTGAACAATATGATAGACAACGGTGTATATATACAAGATGATAAGCCTGTGTTCTATATTTACAGGCTCACTATGAAAGGACGTTCTCAGACAGGGCTTGTGGCGTGTACTTCAATAGACGAATATATTGAGGGCAAAATAAAAAAGCATGAGCTTACAAGAGCAGACAAGGAGGAGGACAGAGTACGCCATGTAGATACGTGCAATGCCAATACGGGACCTATATTCCTTACCTACAGAGCCGAAAGCGAGATCGATGATATAATCGATACGTGGAAAAATGAGCATAGCCCCATATACGACTTTGTTTCATGGGACAATGTAGAGCATACCGTATGGCTTATAGATGAGGACGCTGTTATAAACAGATTGTCAATGGTTTTTGTAAAGGTTTCTTCTCTGTATATAGCAGACGGACATCACAGAAACGCATCGGCAGTAAGAGTAGGGCTTGAACGCAGGAAAAAAGCTGCGGTACCCGATGAAAATGCCGAGTATAATTTTTATCTTTCTGTAATATTCCCCGACAGTCAGCTCTATATAATGGACTACAACAGAGTTGTAAAGGATCTGAACGGCAGAAGCGCTGATGAATTTATTGCGGAGATAAGCAAAAAATTTGACATTGAGCAATACATGGGCGAGGGCTGTTACAAGCCTGACAGAATGCATACCTTTGGTATGTATCTTGAGGGTAAATGGTATATATTGAAGGCAAAGAAGGAGATAATACACGAAAAGGATCCTGTAGACTGTCTTGATGTATCCATACTTCAGCATGAGCTTTTATCGCCTATACTGAATATAGGAGATCCACGTACCGACAGCAGGATAGATTTTGTAGGCGGTATAAGAGGTCTTAAAGCTCTTGTGAAAAGAGTGGATTCCGGGAATATGAAGGTCGCCTTTTCAATGTATCCTACCACTATGGGTCAGCTTATGGACATAGCCGACAAGGGCAAAATAATGCCCCCTAAGTCAACATGGTTCGAGCCTAAGCTGAGGAGCGGTATTTTTATACATAAATTGGATTGATACGAATATACTTACATCTTTCGGTAAAAATAAATATGTAAAAGTTATGTATTTATGGGAGGATGTATTTATGGAAACATTAAAGGTATCAGCTAACTCACAGCCAAAATCCGTAGCAGGAGCTATTGCTGCAATTCTCAGAAATAATCAGGACGTGGAAATACAGACTATAGGCGCAGGCGCTGTCAATCAGGCAGTCAAAAGCGTGGCTATAGCAAGAGGATATGTGGCGCCTAACGGCATAGACCTTGTGTGCGTGCCTGCCTTTTCCCAGTCGGAAATAGAAGGGGAAATAAAGACCGGCATCAAATTAGAAATACTCAGAAGGAAAGAACAATAAAATAAAGGATAATTAATAAAGCTTTGAAGCTGCCCTGTTGACCTTTTTGCAGGGCAGCTTTGTCAATTCATCCAACTTGGCAGGTATTTGTTCTTGAGTCGTCCCTTCTGCACCTTTCCCCAGCCCAGAGGATAGCCTTCTACACAGACAAGAGCCCAGCCATCGTCACAGCCTGTGTAAAAGCTTTCGCCTCTTAAGTATCGCTTCAGGTTTTCATCTTCAAGACCGAGATCTACTGTTATTTTTGCATTTTCTTTTTTAAGAGTCATGGCAAATGCCTGACTTGGCTCAAAACGGTTCTTCTTGCATTCGCCCAGATAAAGACCGCTTCGCATTACCCTAAGTCCTCTCATATCGGGGCAATAAGGCGATGTAAAAAGGCTTTCCCTGTGCATAACAAGATCATTGTTTATTTCAATATTCATATATTTATCCATAAATTCAAAATAGTCGGAAAGAAGCTTCTTGTCCGCTGTTTTTTCCTTTGGCGGTTCGGTATAACGGTCCTCTCCTTTTTTATGGAGAAGGCAGAGAAAATGACCTTCTCCCTTTACCTTGTAGGGCATAAGCCTTCCGCATTTTATAAGCTCATCACTACCGTTTACCCAGTCGGGGCGTCCGTCTGTAAATCCGCCTGTTTTATCAAATTCCATAAGCTCGAAATCAGCATTTTCATTGAGAAATTCCTGTATCATGCCCTCGTCCTCTTCGGGAGCGAATGTACAGGTGGAGTAGGCTATTATGCCATCACCGCTCAGAAGTCTTGCAGCTGCCTTAAGTATTTCTCTTTGAAGAGAACAGCACAGCTCTGTCTTATGGGTCTCCCAGCTTCTTACGGCAGATTCGTCTTTTCTGAACATACCTTCTCCGCTGCATGGAGCGTCTACTATTACCCTGTTGAAAAATCCTTCAAAGCGGTCTGCTAGCCTTGAAGGCTCTTCATTTGTGATGATACAGTTGGGAACGCCGCTAAGTTCTATGTTCTTAAGAAGCGCCTTGCATCTGGAAGCGCTTATATCGTTGCTCACTATTATGCCCTTTCCCTTTAGCTTTGCCGCAGCCTGCGTGCTTTTTCCTCCCGGTGCCGCACACAGATCTATTATCCTGTCACCGGGCTTTATCGGCAGCATCGCTCCCGTAGACATGGCAGAAGGCTCCTGTATGTAGTAAAGCCCTGCATTGTAAAAGGGGTGCTTGGCAGGTCTTACGCTCTCTCCGTCATAGTAAAATCCCTCTTCGCACCAAGTTATTTTCTCCAGCCTCCAGTCTACTTTGTCCTTAAGCTCATCAGCCGTTATCTTAAGGGTATTGGCTCTCAGACCGTATAGCCTCTCTTCATTAAAGCTTTCTATGTAGGCATCGTATTCCGAGCCTAAAAGTTTTTTCATTTTTTCCGTATATTCCTGTGGCAGCTTCATAGTGTACCTCTCAATAAATTAATCAAATACATTTTAACACCTTAGCCCTGTAATATCAATATTGAAAAACACTAAATATTGGTGTATACTTATGAAAGAGGTGATATAATGGCAAAACAGATATGGAAACCGGGAACGGTCCTTTATCCCGTACCTGCGGTAATGGTAAGCTGCGGAGATATGGAAAACAGCAATATTATAACAATAGCGTGGACCGGGATAATCAATTCCGATCCGGCTATGACTTACATCTCTGTGAGAAAGGAAAGATATTCTCACGACATAATAAAGGAAAGAGGAGAATTTGTAATAAACGTTACAACGGAATCTCTTGCCTATGCTACAGACCGGTGCGGTGTAAAAAGCGGAAGGGATATTGACAAATTCAGGGAAATGAAGCTGACAAAGGAAAAGGCAGCCCATCTGGATTGCCCTATAATATCGGAAAGTCCATTGAGTATAGAATGCAAGGTAAGGGAAATTATCCCTCTGGGAGTACATGATATGTTCCTTGCGGATATAGTGGGAGTAATGGCAGATGATAAATACATGGACAAAAACGGCAGATTCGATTTCGGAGCAAGCAGGCCTATATGCTATTCACACGGCGAATATTACGGTCTTGGCAGATATATAGGAAAATTCGGATATTCCGTACGGAAAAAAGGCAGGAAGAGGTAAGATATGAAAAAGGAACAGAAAATAGACCTTGTAAGATACTGGAAATTTTTTACTCTGGGCTATATGATGGTGGCATGGATAGTGCTTGTATTCTTTATGGATAAGCCTGAGTGGACACTTATACCGGCATTTATACTCTATCTTGTAGCAAGCGCAATAGTTTGCCGTGCTTATTTTATAGGCATGATAGGCAATATGTACTATTTTTTCAGAAAGCCCGACAAGGCGAAGGTGTTTTATACAAAAGCCGTTAAAATGAAAACAAGGAATGTAAAGGCTCTCTATAACTATGCTCTTGACGCACTTCACGAGGGCAGAGCAGAGGAGGCTCTTGGTATTTTCCAAAGAGCGGAAAGGATCAATACCAAAACCCTTTTTGACAAGCTCATACCCCTTGCCGTATCAAGCTGCTATTGGGTGCTTGGGGACATTGACAAGGCCATTGAAGCAATAGAGGATCTTATGAAAAAATATGACTATCTGAACCCCAATACGCTTACTACCCTTGCATATTTCTATATGCTCAAGGGAGATCTTGAAAAGGCTGAAAAGCTTACCGACGATGCGCTTAAGGACAATGGGGAGTATGCTCCTGCATGGGATAATCTGGGTCAGATATGCTATATCAAAAATGACTATGAAAAGGCTGAGGAGCATTTCAAAAAGGCTCTCAGCTATAGGGAAACAATGACCGAAAGTCTTTATTATATGGGACTTATTGAAAAAAGCAAAGGAAATAAGGAAAAGGCTTTGGAATATCTCAAAAAAGCAGGAAGCGGATATATCTCCGCTTTGAGTACTGTTAAAAAAGAGGATATTGACAAGGCTATGGCGGAATTAGGAGAAGCATAGGAGAAAAATATATGGATATAAAAGAAATACTTTCCAAAACGGATCACACCCTGCTGACACCTTCAGCTACATGGGAGGAGATAAGGCAGATATGCGACGACGGTATAAAATTTCATACTGCAAGCGTGTGTATTCCTCCGTCATATGTAAAAAGAGCGAAGGAATACGTAGAGGACAGGGCAAGGATATGTACGGTAATAGGCTTTCCAAACGGCTACAGCACTTCTTCGGTAAAGGCATATGAAACCTCTGCGGCTCTCAATGACGGTGCCGATGAAATAGACATGGTCATAAATATAGGCGACCTTAAGGATAAAAGATATGACCGAATAAAGACGGAAATATACACTCTTAAAAACATATGTAAAGACAAGATATTGAAGGTAATAATAGAAGCATGTATGCTTGACGATGATGAAAAGATAAGAATGTGCGGCATAATAACCGAAAGCGGTGCGGATTTTATAAAGACAAGCACAGGCTTTGGTAGCGGAGGAGCCGTATTTGATGACATTGTGCTTTTTAAGGAGAATGTGGGAAGGAATGTAAAAATAAAGGCGGCAGGCGGTATAGGCTCTATAGCCGATGCAGAAAAATTTATAGAGCTTGGCGCCGACAGACTAGGCACAAGCCGTATAGTCAAATTGGTAAAGAAGGAAGAAGGCATATATGATAATTGAAATACTGCTTATAGTAATAATAGTCCTTGTAGTGGCAGCAATTATAGTTAATATAGTAATGGGGAACAAGGTAAACTCCAATGACATTGCCGACCTTGTACAAAGAGATACAAACGAGGCTGTCAAAAACATGGCGGATATAATAAACAGCAATCAGACCCTTGTAAATCAGCTTATAAGCGATAAGCTCAGCACACTTGATAAGAATATAAATACTCAGCAGGAAAATCTTAGAAATTCCGTTTCTAATTCCATAACAAATTTTTCAATGGAAAATGAGCAGAAGCTTGACGGTATAAGAAAGACTGTTGCGGAAAGTCTTGAATCCATACGTACGGACAATAATAAAAGACTTGACGATATGAGGGGAATAGTAGACGAAAAGCTTCAAAGGACTCTTGACGAGAAGGTAAGCGAATCCTTTAAGCTTGTAAGCGACAGACTTGACAAGGTGCATAAGGGACTTGGAGAAATGCAGGAGCTTGCCAAAGGCGTAGGCGACCTTAAAAAGGTGCTTTCAAATGTAAAGACAAGAGGTATAGCAGGAGAAATACAGCTGGGCGCAATACTCAGGGAAATATTATCCCCCGAACAGTATGCCGAAAATGTAGCTGTAAAGCCAAATTCAAGAGAAACGGTGGAATTTGCCGTAAAGCTTCCGGGAAAAGACAGCACCGTATGGCTGCCTATAGATTCAAAATTTCCGGGAGATACATATGAGGCTCTTGCAGACGCCTATGAGGAAGGGGATAAAAGCGCTGTAGAAGCCTGCGCTAAAAATCTTGAGAGAAGAATACTTTCAGAGGCAAAGGATATAAGCACAAAGTATATCGAGCCGCCTTATACCACCGAATTTGCCATTATGTTCCTTCCCTTTGAAGGTCTTTATGCAGAGGTGGTAAACAGAGGACTTGTAGAAAGACTCCAGAGAGAATACAAGGTGAACATAGCAGGTCCCAGCACTATGGCGGCCATGCTCAACTCTCTCCAAATGGGATTTAAAACATTGGCAATACAGAAGAGAAGCTCTGAGGTATGGGAGATATTATCTGCCGTGAAAACAGAGTTCGACAAGTTTGATAAAATACTTGTTTCCGTACAGAACAGTCTTGAAAAAACAAATAATGAGATCGGCACTCTTGTAGGCACAAGGACAAGAGCAATAAAGCGCAAGCTCAGGGAGGTATCGGTTCTTGACGGGGACAGAGCGGAAAAAATACTGGATACCGAAGATGAATATTAATTAAAATTTGTGCCGTCACACTTGAATAAATTGAATAATTATGCTATTATATACAATAGGATAATTTTTAAAGGAGGATAAAACCATGAAGAAACTTATGGCAAAGTTAGCAGCTTTTGTTTTTGTTATGGCTGTATCTGTAGGGATCAGTATTACTGCGGCTTCTGCGGCAGAATATAAGTTCACCGATTCTCTTCAGGGTCAGGTAATATACAGCGATACATACTTGGGTACAGGCGATTATTTTACCGTTGTAACAGGCGGAAATACAATGCAGGTAGACCAGACATACAGGAGAGAATATGTATATGACAAGACCCTTCCCGAAGGCAGCCGTATAACACAGCTTCCCGTAGAGGACGCATTTGAATTCAGACTTAAAACAACAGGTACCGGCAACAAGACAAGAAGGGCAGTTTCATTTACTACAGCGACAGATAATGCCACGCTTACCATATATGCGGTAAATGGTTCAGGCGCACCTGAAAATGCCCAAAGAAGCATGACAGTTGAAGGTCCTTCAGGCTTTACTGCCGTAGAGGGCTTATGTCAAGGCTCCAATACAGAGCTTTATAACGGCAGAAATGTAGGTGTTGCTCGTAAGGAAACAGTTGATCTGGGTCCGGCAGGCACATATTACATCTATTCTCCCGACGGTTCCTTCAGTATTTATGAGCTTATAGTTGAAGACGGAGATGATCCCGTTCAATACTGGGCGCCTGCATCTCCTGCAACGCCTTCTACAACAACGGCATATCCCTCTGACTCAGACGGATTTGTTTATCACATCACCAATGCTAAAAACTTAAATGACGTAAGGGATTTCAATGCACAATTCAATGTGCAAAATCACAATGGCGTCACCAATAGCGAAAGAATAAGATTGGGAGAAGCGGCATAT
Source organism: uncultured Clostridia bacterium (assembly GCA_947589405.1). Taxonomy (GTDB): domain Bacteria; phylum Bacillota; class Clostridia; order Lachnospirales; family CAG-274; genus CANPXH01. Next base: position 9,400 of record CANQBT010000037.1, read on the forward strand.
CCGAATATTGACACAGCCGATGCCACTATAGAAAACAACGGCTTTATTACATTTGACTATGCCGATGAAGATGCTGCCGGATTCAAGATAAGAGTAGTTGCTGCATCAAGCGGCTCCGATACCACAAGAGATGTTTATCTGGGAACATATGAGGACGGCGAATTTACGGAAATAGGTGTGGGTACGGCAGTAGGCAACACAGGCACAAATCTTGTATTTGATATTCCGGCAGGCGGAAGCACAGATACTATAACATATGCCGTATATGTAAAGCCGAGAGAGGTCAATGGAGAATTGAAGCCGGCTCAGAACACCGATATAAAGAATATAGAAATTCTCCTATACGGCGATTATTATACAACTCCATATCTGACGCTTGATGCTCCTGTGGTAGAAGGCAATGCCCTTACCGTCACAGGCAGATTCAATGATTTCAGCGGAAACGCCTTTGAGATCTCCGATATATGGATAGAAGCTACTTCACCTCAGGAAACACCTGAAGCAGCTAAGTGGAAGGGTCCCAATCCGGTAGTATATCTTAATGAGGAGGGCGGCGGTGTAGTTTCATTTAAGGCATACTTTGTCGATGAAAGTAAAAATGACACTATACCCGAAACAAGCGTTAAGCTTCAGGCTCATGCAACATACGGAACGCCGGAGGACGGAGCAGACGATTTTGCACCATATATTCCGCCAACAGAAATTATATCAAATGCTGTAAAATATACAAAGTAACATTAAGGAGGAAATTTTATGAAAAAGATATATACAAAACCATATATTGAAATTACTGAAATTAAGTCCGACGATGTTATGGTGGTAAGCGGCTTTTCAAAAAAGTTTCAATTTTATGGCGGACGAAATGAAATAAGTGAGTTTTAATAAGTAAAATAAGCTGTCGCATTGTGATCGGAGAGATCATAATGCGGCAGCTTTACTTGATTTGGGGTGGATTTTTTAATATCGACTCTATTAAGCTAAAAGATTTGTTTATCAGATCAGTAAACTTTTCGTCAGCCTTTTATGTTACTATTTCCCCTGTCGATAACCAACAAAGTCTGAACCATATTATTTAAATGTATCTACACCCATCAATAGGCATTTTTGAACACATTTACCTTGTCGGTTTTCTCCCAAGGCACATCTATATCGCTTCTGCCAAAGTGACCATATGAAGCTGTCTGTTTGTAAATTGGACGCCTTAAGTCAAAATTCTTTATTATAGCGGCAGGTCTCAGATCAAAATTAGCCTTTACAAGCTCAACTATCTCATCATCGGCTATCTTGCCTGTTCCATAGGTGTTTATAAGTATAGAAAGGGGCTGAGCTACGCCTATTGCATAGGCAAGCTGTATTTCGCATTTCTTTGCAATACCGCTTGCAACTATGTTCTTGGCAACATATCTGGCAGCATAGGCGGCAGAACGGTCTACCTTAGTGGGATCCTTGCCGCTAAAGGCGCCGCCGCCATGACTTGCATAGCCGCCATAGGTATCTACGATTATCTTTCTGCCTGTAAGTCCGCAGTCGCCCTGAGGTCCGCCTATTACAAAACGGCCTGTGGGATTTACATAATATCTGGTGTTCTCATCTAAAAGCTCTTCGGGTATAACAGCCTTTATTACAAGCTCTATAATGTCCTTTTCTATTTGGTCATGCTCTGCATCGGGGCTGTGCTGTGTGGATATTACCACATTGTCTATTCTTACTGCCTTGTCGTCATCATACTCAACAGTCACCTGGCTTTTGCCATCGGGTCTTAAATAGGGAAGAGTGCCGTTTTTCCTGACCTCGCTCAGCTTCTTTGTAAGCTTGTGAGCATAGTATATGGGCATAGGCATATAATCCTCTGTTTCGTCACAGGCAAAGCCGAACATCATGCCCTGATCTCCTGCTCCCGTATCGTCTGCATCGGCATTTCCCTCTCTTGCTTCAAGTGAAGAATTTACACCCTGAGCAATATCGGGACTCTGTCCCTTAAGGGAAGTGATAACGGCACAGCTGTCACAGTCGAAGCCATACTTGGCTCTGTCGTAGCCTATTTCCCTTACGGTCTCTCTTGCAATTTCGTCAATATCCACATAACAGTTTGTAGTTACCTCTCCTGCTACCATTATAAGACCTGTTGTAGCCATAGTTTCACAGGCAACTCTTGCCATAGGGTCTTTGGCAAGTATGGCATCAAGTACCGCATCGGAGATCTGATCGCATATTTTGTCGGGATGTCCTTCCGTAACGGACTCTGAAGTGAAAAATCTTTTCATCTGAATTCCTCCTTGTTTATCAGCTTTATCATAACTGCTCTTATTTTCGGAAAATGTAATAAAAAAAGCCTTTATAAAGGCTTATTCTAAAATCTCATCTTTCGGAATAAACCGCAGGAATTGGCACCGTTGTCTTAATGACCGGTTGCCGGGCTTCATAGGGCCTGTCCCTCCACCTCTCTTGATAAGGCAATATTCTTTTTACATATATTAGAATAGCATTAATATACTCCTTTGTCAAGAGCAAGGGATCTTTTATTCACACTTATGGCTTAAAATCCATAAATATCGGCTTTGACATCAGGCAAAAATATAGGCAGTTAAGACGCTTATGCTTAACTGCCTATTTATACATGGCTTTTTGTAATGGCTTACTTCCTCATATCTCTGTTTATATCGAATATATCCAGCTTGCTTTCGTCAATGTGCTTTTCCATAACGTTGACCATAGCGTTGAAGGTATCCATAGCGGTTATAAGAGTAACTGAGCTTTCTACAGCCGTTCTTCTTATTTTGAAGCCATCGCTCTTTTTATTGTTTGCCTTTTTGGGAATATCCACAATAAGGTCTACAACACCGCTTCTTATGGTATCTATAATATTCGGAACGCCCTCGCTTATCTTCTTGACAAGCTTGCAGTCAATGCCTGCTTCTTTAAGCGCCCTTGCGGTACCCTTTGTAGCTATGAAGTTGCAGCCTAAGTTCTTGCATCTCTTGGCTATTTCCACAAAGGCCTCATGGTCCTTGCTTCCTACTGTGGCAATAATTGTGCTGCCTGCTTTGGGTATAGTCATTCCCGCTGCCATAAAGCCCTTGTAAAGAGCGTTTTCAAGATTGTAGCCTACGCCAAGCACCTCGCCTGTAGACCTCATTTCGGGTCCTAAGCTTACCTCTACCTGAGGAAGCTTTTCTGTAGAGAATACAGGTACCTTGACTGCCACTACCTCAGGTTCGTCACATATGCCTGTGCCGTAGCCCATATCCGCCAGCTTTTCGCCAAGCATTACTCTGGTAGCTATATCTATGACAGGAACGCCCGTTACCTTTGTGATATAAGGCACCGTTCTGGAGGAACGAGGATTTACCTCTATTATATTCAGCTCACCCTTGAAATCTATGAACTGTATATTTATCATACCTATTACCTTAAGGGCAACGGATATTTTCTTTGTGACGTCCATTATCTGATGTTTCATATCATCGGATATATTCTGCGGAGGATATATTGAGATACTGTCGCCTGAGTGAACGCCTGCTCTTTCAAGATGCTCCATTATACCGGGTATATATACATCGGTACCGTCGCATATGGCGTCGACCTCTATTTCTCTTCCGCAAAGGTATCTGTCTATAAGCACAGGATTTTTGCTGTCCTTTTCAAAGGCGTCTGCAAGGTACATTTTAAGCTGATCGTCGTTGTATGTTATCTCCATGCCCTGACCGCCTAATACATAGCTTGGTCTTACAAGCACAGGGAAGCCAAGCCTTTCAGCTGTTTCTATACCCTCTGCTACCGACCATACGCCCTTGCCCTTAGGTCTTGAAATACCGAGAGTTTCAAGTACCGCATCGAATTTTTCTCTGTCCTCAGCTTCGTCTATCTGCTCGGGAAGAGTACCGAGTATAGGTATATGCATTTCGTCAAAGAAGTTGGCAAGCTTTATAGCTGTCTGACCGCCGAACTGAAGTATTACTCCGTCAGGCTTTTCAAGCTCTACCACATTGAGAACGTCCTCCTCCGTAAGAGGCTCAAAATACAGCTTGTCGGCTGTGTCAAAGTCTGTAGATACTGTTTCGGGATTGTTGTTTACTATTATGGTTTCGATACCTGCTTTCTTAAGAGCCATTATACAATGAACAGAGCAGTAGTCAAACTCTATACCCTGACCTATCCTTATAGGACCTGAGCCTATGACCATTACCTTCTTCCTGTTGCTTACTACGACCTCGTTTTCGCTGTCATAGCTGGAATAGTAGTACGGAGTCACGGCCTCAAATTCGCCTGCGCAGGTATCTACCATCTTAAACACAGGCATAATATCCCATTTCTTGCGAAGAGCATATATATCGGGAGGAGTACAGCCGACAAAACGGCTTATAGCCTTGTCGGAGAAGCCCTTCTCCTTGAAATAGGTAAGGCTTTCCTCTGTAAAGTCCTCCAGCTTCATTGTCTTTAATTCCTCTTCCATTTCAACAAGGTTTGCTATCTTGTGAACAAAGAAAAGATCCATTCCTGTTATCTGGCATATTTTCTCTACCTTATATCCACGTCTAATCATTTCCGCCATATCGAAAAGTCTTTCGTCATCGGGAGTCACAACTCTCTTTTTAAGAGTTTCCAGATCCCTTGCTGATGAGGACTTTCTTTCAAGACCGTACTGACCTATTTCAAGAGAACGCACGCCCTTTAAAAGAGCGGCTTCAAAGCTCTTGCCTATAGACATTATCTCGCCTGTTGCCATCATCTTGGTACCAAGTGTTCTCTTGGCGCCGAAGAATTTATCAAAGGGCCATCTTGGGAATTTAAGCACAACATAGTCTATAGTAGGCTCAAAGCAGGCAAATGTCTTTCCCGTTACGGCATTTTTGATCTCGTCAAGATTATAGCCTAATGCTATCTTAGCGCCTACCTTTGCTATAGGATAGCCTGTTGCCTTTGATGCAAGGGCAGAGGAACGGCTCACTCTGGGATTTATCTCTATAACGGCATAGTTGTAGCTGTTGGGATCAAGGGCAAACTGTACGTTACAGCCGCCTTTTATCTCTATTGAATTTATGATGTTGATAGCTGCGCTTCTCAGCATCTGATATTCTCTGTCCGAAAGTGTCTGAGCAGGAGCAACTACTATGCTGTCGCCTGTATGTACGCCTACAGGGTCGACATTTTCCATACTACATACCGTTATACAGTTGCCTGCACCGTCACGCATTACTTCAAACTCTATTTCCTTCCAGCCTGCAATGCTCTTTTCTATAAGCACCTGTCCGACTCTTGATAAATGAAGTCCCTGAGTACATATTTCTCTTAGCTCAGCTTCGTCATGAGCAATACCGCCGCCTGTACCGCCTAACGTATAGGCAGGTCTTACTATAACGGGATAGCCTATGCTCTGTGCAAAATCTATGGCGGAATCCACGTCAGTAACTATATCGCTTTCAACTATAGGCTGATTTGTCCTCTCCATAAGACGCTTGAAGCTGTCTCTGTCCTCGCCTTCTTTAATGGATTCTATGGAAGTGCCTATTACCTTTACATGGTATTTGTCAAGTATTCCTCTGTCGTAAAGCTCACAGCTCAGATTAAGACCTGTCTGACCGCCCATGCCTGCTATAATGCTGTCAGGGTGCTCCTTTGCTATTACCTTTTCAAGAAAATCTATTGTAAGGGGTTCTATATAGGTGTAATGAGCCATGCCTAAGTCAGTCATTATGGTAGCGGGATTTGAATTGACAAGTACGACTTCAATACCCTCTTCTTTTATTGACTGGCAAGCCTGTGTGCCCGAATAGTCAAACTCTGCCGCCTGACCTATAACTATAGGACCTGAGCCTATTACCAGTACTTTTTTAATGGAATTATCTCTTGGCATGGGACTTCACCTCCTCGATCATTTTAATAAATCTGTCAAAAAGCTCTTGAGTATCAAGAGGACCTGGACTTGCTTCGGGGTGGAACTGTACTGAATATACAGGCTTTGTCTTATGTCTTACACCCTCTATGCTTCCGTCGTTTACATTTATAAATGTAGCCTCTACATCCTCTGAAAGATCGCTTACGACAAATTCATGGTTCTGGCTCGTAATATACACTCTGCCTGTCTTAAGATCCTTGACGGGGTGATTTCCGCCATGATGACCGAACTTCAGCCTTGTAGTATTACAGCCTAAGGCAAGGCTTATAAGCTGATGTCCCAAGCATATGCCAAGCACAGGCATACCTGTGTCTATAAGCTTTTTCACAGTTTCCACAACATCGGGAATATCCTTTGGATCTCCGGGACCGTTGCCTAAGAATATGGCGTCCGGCTTAACGGAAAGTATTTCATCGGCAGATGTAAATGCCGGGAATACGCTGAGCTTACAGCCTCTCTTTGACAGATCCCTAAGAATGCCTTGCTTTATTCCGCAGTCCAGTACCGCAAGATGAGTTCCTCTTCCGCTTATTACATAGGGCTCATCTATTGTGGTCTCCTTTACCGCATAGGCGTTTGTATAGGTGTCGAATTTCTGCTTTATCTGACTTGGAGTCAGATCGCCTACTCTTGTGGTGATTATACCTCTCATGGTACCGTGATCCCTCAGTACCCTTGTCAAGGCTCTGGTATCGATATTTTCAAGTCCCATTATCTTGTTCTGATAGAGGAAATTGTCAATATCCATTTCACAACGCCAGTTATTTGGGACTTCACATTTTTCTCTTACCACAAAGCCCTTAAGGAAAGGTCTGCGGCTTTCCATATCCTCCAGATTGATACCATAGTTGCCTATAAGGGGATAGGTCATCGTAACTATCTGACCTGCAAAGGAAGGGTCTGTAAGAGTTTCCTGATAGCCTGTCATACCCGTTGTAAACACGA
>CANQBT010000038.1 GCA_947589405.1 uncultured Clostridia bacterium
AGCCCAACCAAGAATTACAAGTCATGAACGGATTTGTATGGGCTGACTGAGAGGTCGAACTTACTAATATAAACAAAAATTTACAATAAAAACACAGAGGAAGAATTTATAATGAATTTCAAAACCTTAAAATATGCTGTAAAGACCTCAATGCCTGTAATACTTGGGTATCTGCCCTCAGGCTTTGCCTTTGGGCTTATGATGAGTGCCATAGGGCAAAGCGTTCTGACCTCCTTTATAATGGCGGTCACAATGTACGCAGGCGCAGGACAATACATAGCGGTGGATTTTATAAAGAACAACGCAGCCTTTATAACAATAATAGTCACCACATTTCTTATTAATTCAAAGCATCTTTTCTATGGAATATCACTTATAGAAAAGTTCAACAAAACAGGGAAAAAGAAGCCCTATCTTATATTTGCCCTTACAGATGAAACATACGCTTTGCTCACAGGTACGGAATATCCCAAAGACGTAAAAGAGGATATGTACATACTGCTTGTATCTCTTATAAATCAGCTGAGCTGGATAACAGGCTGTACTCTGGGCGCCGTATTCGGTAACGTTGTGAAATTTGACACAACAGGTCTGGACTTTGCCATGACGGCTCTTTTCCTTGTTATACTTACCGATCAGACAAGGGTGTTCAGATCCAAGCTGCCCTTTATAGTAGGCGGGGTGTCTGCTTTGGCGGCTATGCTTGTGCTGGGGAAGGACAATATGCTTCTGGGCGGCGCAGTCCTTTCCGTAGCGGCTCTACTTATATTACATAAGAAAGGTTTTGGTAAAAATGACAACGACTAAGCTGTGTATAGCAATAGCCCTTATGGCAGCAATAACCTTTGGCACAAGACTTTTCCCCTTTGTGGTATTCGGCAGAGGTGAAAAGCCTGCGCCTATAATAATGTATCTTGGCAAATATCTGCCGCCGGCTCTTATTACGGCTATTGTGGTATATTGCTTCAAGGATATAAATTTCATATCCGACTCACACGGTATACCTGAAATTATTGCAGCCGTTACTGTTATAGCTCTCCATTATAAATTCAGGAATACTATGCTGAGCATTGCCGCAGGAACCATATTGTATATGGTGCTGCTGAGGATAGGGTAATAAACAAAATCCCACCCATAAATCAAAAAAAGCTGCCCCATTATGACCTCAACAGATCATAATGTGACAGCTCCGATCATCAAATGAGCTTATGTATTAAAGAGCCAAGCTTATTGAAAGTCCCTTATTCACTCTCTGCATCATTTCGGAATCGAGATGACCGATCTTCTCCCTTAGTCGTCTTTTGTCAATAGTCCGCACCTGCTCCAGAAGAATAACAGAATCTTTGGCAAGGGAATACATGCCGCTGTTTATTTCAATATGGGTAGGAAGCTTCGCTTTATTTATCTGAGAGGTAATAGCGGCGCATATAACTGTGGGCGAATACCTGTTGCCTACATCGTTCTGAACGATAAGCACAGGCCGTATTCCACCCTGCTCAGAGCCGATGACGGGGCTTAGGTCCGCATAAAATATATCTCCTCTCCTGACGATCATATTATCACATCCTCAAAAAATTATTCCCTTTTCTTATGTGATATTATGGTCATAAATTACATTTTTATACCGTCTTTTTCGTATTTATTATCTCACCGTTTCTTATAAATACACGAGGTACTCTTTTCCCTACGTTACATACTATCTCATAGTTTATTGTTCCCTGTATTTCAGCCAGTTCTTCAGCAGAAACGCATAGCTCTCCTTCTTTTCCCATTATTACTACGCTGTCGCCTATTTTGACATTGTGGATATGGGTCACATCTGCCATCATCTGATCCATACATACATTGCCTATGACAGGCGCATACTCTCCGCCAATTATGACTCTTGCTTTATTTGAACACTTTCGGGAATAGCCGTCGGCATAGCCCACAGGCACCGTTGCTATCCTTGACTTGTTTCTTGTATAATATGTACGTCCATAGCCTATGCTTGTATTTTCATCGACCTCTTTAACATAGCTTATCTGTGATTTAAGCTTCATCGCAGGCTTGAGCACAAGCTCTGTTGACACCTGACCGCTTGGATAAAGACCGTACACTATAATGCCCGCTCTTACCATATCCAGCTGAAGCTGCGGCATATCCAGTATTGCAGCGGAATTGGCGCAATGACGCACAAGTCCCTTATGTCCTCTCTTTTCAATAGAGTCTGTCATAAAACGGAATTTTTCATACTGCTCTTTTGTAAATGACTTATCCCTTTCATCAGCCGAAGCAAAATGAGTAAACACTCCTGTTACTTCAATATTGGGCAGTCTGAAAATATCGTCTATGATGTCAAGGCTTTCTTCAGTAGGCGAAAAGCCTATACGACCCATACCCGTATCTATCTTTATATGAACAAGAGCACGCTTGCCAAGCCGCACAGCAGCTTCCGATATAGCTCTTGCCGTATCCATACAAAAGACCGTCTGTGTAAGCGAATTGTTTATTACTGTTTCAAGCTGCGCTTCAACAGTATTTCCCAGTATAAGCACAGGCACCTGGATACTGCTTTGCCTTAGCTCCACACCTTCGTCACAGGTGGCTACGGCAAGCCGGTCTGCGCCGTTATAAAGACATATCTTGCTTGCCTCCACAGCTCCATGTCCGTATGCGTCTGCCTTTACCACAGCCATAAGCTTTGTTTCCTTATTGAGTCTGCTCTTTATCTGCCTTATATTAAAGCCTATAGCGTCAAGGTCTATCTCTGCTTCTACTCTGTAGTATGCCTGCATTATTTTCTCTCCCATCTACTGTTTAATTGTAAATGTATCTTCATCTATTGAATAATTATACTCGAAGTTAGCAAATTCTGCAACTATTCTTTCTTTGTTTTCATTGTCATATATCACAAGCCTTACAGGATCCTGAGTTTCATTGCTGACCCACAGCTTTTCAGAAGCCAAAAGCCTGTTATTGCCGGGTATACGTGCCTCCAGCACAGTACACATACTCTCGTCAAGACTTGCTGCGCCTATGCTCACATCCTTGCTCTTTACATAGTTTTCAAGAAAGCTGAACAGTATTATTTCACGCCTTGAAGCCTTATCGGGCGGATTAACGGATATTTTATTGTCCGCCAGCTTAGGATCATACTGCCACACCATTTTGCCATCATACATTACTACATTCCCCTTGCAGTCCTCAGGAGCAGATGTTTCTATTCTGTATCTGCCCTCCTTATCAGCTGTCTGTACCGTAGTGTATTTTGTTTCTCCCTTGTTGGATATGTAGGTTAGTTCGGCGTCTGTTTTGTAGCTCTCCATCATAGTAAGCTTTTCCTGTATAGTGGGATATGCCTTTTTCCCCTGTGAACACCCGCACAGCATCACGATCATAAGTACATAAAATATCCTCTTCATAGCTGCACCTCGTTTTAAATATAATTCAGTATATGCAGCAAAAAATAAAATCTGTACAAAAAACAAGCCCTTTACATATATGATCTCATTATATTAACAAAAAACCCCGAAAACAACCGTTTTCGAGGTTTTGATATTTGTATATGATTATCTCTTTGAGATTTTTTAAAGGCTTGCAGTCAGCTTAAACAGAACACTTGTAATATAAATATGTCTTTCTTGTGTCATACTTGATTTTGATTGAATTTTTCTATATAGTTTTTCCATAATCTTTAAAATAATTAAGAAAAATTTTATTTCTCTAACATCAATTATTTCGGTAGTTTTTGCAGATCTATCAACAATGGTAAGATTGAACAGTTGTTTTTTACAGCTGTTATTCTTTAATAGCATTATATATATCAAGCTTTAATTCTTCATCCATTTCATATGTACCATCCATAATAGCACTCATTATTCTTAATAATAAGTCCTTATTAATATTGCCTGCTGCTACATGATAACTAATATTTTCTGTAATAGCAAAAAAATTTTTGGCAACACCCATATACCCATTTAAAAGAAGGAACTGAGCAGATAAGGTAATCGCTAATCTCTTATTTCCATCAGCGAAACAGTGAAACTCACAAGTACAGAAAAATAAGTGTGTAAGCTTTTCCACAAATGTTGGATAGTAATCATCGTTTTGAATATTTTGTAAAACACCCTCTAAACGACCAAGATCCAAAGGTTCATATGTTCCGCCGCCACTATACTGTATTGTTTTTTGATGGATCTGTTTTGCTTGTTCTAAATCAATATAGATTATCCCATCCATCAACTTCTCTCCTTTAATCTTTTCAGCACTTCTTGATTTTCTTGCATTAAACGTTCAAGCTCATCGCCGGTAGTGCCAAGAAATTTTTGATATTCATCTTTATCAAGTGGTTGAATATATTCGGAGAGCTGATAATGAAAGGCATCTCTTAACGCCATATCCCGGCTTGCCATTTTCGTTCTGCCACGCATTATCAAAGGTTTCCATAATGCCATGTTTTCAAAATCATGAAAAATAGTTTCTACTTCTTTAAAAGAAAGAGTATGCCCAACATTACCATATACTTTTTTTATAGCATCGGCAAGTCCTGTTTCATAAGCTGCAATAATATCCAATATTTCACTGTAGAATGTATCTCTGACTTTGTCACTGGCTTTTAGATCCAATATTTTTTTATATTCTTTTGCTTTCTCCTTGAAAATACTTACATATATCATATCAGTAAAGTGTGCATATTTGAATTTGTTATCTACAACATAATTCTTAAGAGCATCTGTAAATTGTCTTCGATAGTTTTCTTCTTGTATTGAAGCAAAAACAAAGTCTTTATCTCTTTGATTGATATATTTTGTTCCCCCACCTGTTTTTCGATTTATCAAATCTATTACTATATCAAGCATCATTTGACGCAAAGCTCTTGCTTTTTCGCTTTCTGATAATAGCATGGATATATTTAAAAAGGAACGAAAGTCAAAAACTGTCAGCGACCTTATTTTGCGACCGACATTAATGTCGGTCGCAAAAGTGGCATTATATTGGGCTATAAATTTGAGCAGTCTATTGCCTTTTAATATTTCTAAACCGTTTGCTTTTAATTCTTCAGAATATGAACTTATGTATCTTTCTATTGTTCTTATATCAATTTCAAAAAAAGAAGCAACCATTTCTTTGGTCATAAATATTTTTTCTTCAAACAGCACTCCTTCAACTCCGGATTTCTCCCATATTTCTTCAACAGCGACCTCATTATTGAGGATATTTTGTCTATCAAGTCTTGATGTTGTTAAGTCCTTTGGCATATTGCCAACTCCTTTTATAAAAATTTAAGTAATTCCTATTCATTCTTTATATTGCGCCATTCAGCATCTCTCAATCCGCATAAATGACTTCTTCATTCGATCCCTTCAAAGCTTCGCTCTTGCGATTTAGTAAGCTATTGCGTATCCAAAAAATCAATTTATTAACTCTAAATTTTATTATACTTTAATAAATTCCAAAAAACAAGTCCCTCCTCAATTATTATAACACTACACAACTCTATATATAAGTGTATAATATAACTCAATACACATAAATATATCCAAATTTTTATTTATCCTGACTTGTTATAAAAACAAAAACCCCGAAAACAACTGTTTTCGAGGTTTTGATATTTGTATATGATTATCTCTTTGAGAACTGAGGTGCTCTTCTTGCAGCCTTTAAGCCGTACTTCTTTCTTTCCTTCATTCTTGGGTCTCTTGTAAGGAAACCTGCCTTCTTTAAAGGAATTCTAAAGTCTGCGTCAGCCTCTAACAAAGCTCTTGCAATACCATGTCTTATAGCGCCTGCCTGACCTGTAGTACCGCCGCCCTTAACGTTGACGATAATATCAAACTTAGCGGTAGTGCCTGTAGTCTCTAATGGCTGTCTTACAATAAGCTTTAATGTTTCAAGACCAAAAAAGTCATCTATATCTCTTTTGTTAATAGTAATCTTTCCTGTACCGGGAACAAGATAAACTCTGGCAACTGAGCTTTTTCTTCTGCCTGTACCGTAATATCTAGCTTCTGCCATGATGTGACCTCCTTATCAATACTTAAGCTCTAAAACTTCAGGCTGCTGTGCCTGATGGCAATGCTCAGAACCTGCATAAACATGTAATTTCTTTAACATATTTTTGCCAAGTGTATTCTTGGGAAGCATACCCTTGACAGCAAGTCTTATAACCTCTTCAGGCTTCTTGTCCATCATAGCTCTTAAGGTAGTCTCCTTGAAGCCGCCTGTATAGGCTGAATGCCTTCTGTAAAGCTTACCGTCAAGCTTCTTGCCTGTTACGCTTATCTTATCTGCATTGACAACTATTACATAATCGCCTGTATCTAAATGGGGTGTGTATATAACCTTGTTCTTACCCTTAAGAACAGCAGCTACCTGAGATGCAAGACGGCCTAAGGTCTGACCCTCAGCATCAACAACATACCATTTTCTCTCAATTTCAGCTGTTTTAGCTATAAATGTTGTTCTCATCAGAAAAATCTCCTTCCAAAAAATAAACCTTGTCACAGAGCTAAGTGGAATAAGCCGTGACAATCGACTTGCTATGCCTGCCAAAATGTCCGAAAAAGCAGACAAGCTATTTATATATTAAACCTGCAAGCGGGGCTAATGCCGCAGATCCATATTCCAAACAGCAATATTTTACAACATATATATGGCGTTGTCAAGGAAAATTTTGCACAATCATATATTTTATGCTAAAAAACCATAAATACATAGTAAATCATCATATTGCTTTTTATTCCTCCGCATTATATAATATAATAAGAAAATATAATTTCAGAATAATGTTTTATAAAGGAGGACCTTATATGGACATAAGAGAACTAAGGGAACAGACGAAAGCCCTTTTCAAAGAGTCGGGAGCACACCCCTATCTTGCCGTACTGGGACTGTATATTCTCATATATGCCGTAAACTTTGTACTCAACGGTATATCTGTACTTTTTAACATAAATGCGTCAAAGTCTGCCCTTTCGTTAATACTTTTGATAATAATATATATGTTGTCAGTTTTCTTTTCAATGTGGGCGGAACTTAGCTTAAGCTGGTACTATCTGAGAATTACCAGAAAAGAAAAGCCCGGCGATTCATTTAATATGGCGTTCCATGCCCTTCCTGGATTTATAAGCTATGCTCTTATATATTCCGTTGCCATAGGCGTCATATTTATTTTTATACCCTTTGCCGTCATAATGCTTCTTAATGCTATGGGCGCCAATCTGGCTTTAATAGCCATATTGGTCGGCATCATTATAATAGGGGTGATATATGCAGGTCTTTTGCTTGCATTCAATACCTTCTGCTATTACGACAGAGGGAAAAAGACAATAATGCAAACGCTTAAAATGAACTTTGAGGTCACTAAGGGACATAAAACCCAAATACTTAAGGTAATGCTTGTATATTTTCTTCCCTTTTTCGTAGTATATGCTATGGCAATATGCTGCTTTGTCGGTCTGGCATATGCTATAAATATTCAATATGACGGCTATATGTTTCTTCTGGGTGTTGCCTGTATAATGATGTTTGCATTTGTATTGGCGGCAATATACTTTGTATGGGCGCTGCCGAACTTATCAACAAATCTCTGCATTATGTACAACAGCATTGTAGGATATAAGTCCGAAACCGAGCTTGGGGATAAAGAAATGCTCCCTGAGATCACAGAGGAGTAAAATTTTATATTCATTAATATATTTCTTGAAATACAAATATACCTATGCTATAATTTTTTTTGATATGAAAATATAATATTTATCGGAAATCTCGAGGTGAAAAAAATGAAAGCTAAAAAATCAATTGTCGCCCTTTGCTTATCGGCTGTACTGACGCTTTCAGCCATAAGCTTTTCAAGCTTTTCCGCTATAGCGGCAGGAAGCGTACTTCTACAGGGCGCAGGCTATGAAACGATATACGTTGAGTGGAACGGCGCAAGCGGCACAGATTACAACGTATACTGTAAGGAAAGCGCTCAGGAGGACAGCGCCTACAAAAAGGTAGACTCTGAGCTTGTAAGAAATGTAAAGGGCAATGCCTACAGAGTTGACGTACTCGGCTTAAAAGGCGGTACAAGCTATGACGTAAAGGTGGTTCCCGTATCAGGAGGTACGGAAGGCGCTCCCATCACTACATACACAGCGACTCCCGAAGCATATGACCGTTCCGGCTTTGCCTTTGCAAAGAACAGCGCTCCCGGCGCATACAACGCCGACGGTACGGTAGCCGACGGTACTCTTATAATATACGCTACAGAGCAGAATAAGAAAAATGTATACAACAACAAAAGCCTTACATCTCTTTTAGGCGGTCTTAACAGTCTTAACAAGGGCAAGCCTATAATAATAAGAGTTATAGGCAAAATAACTCCTGTAGGCTCATCTACAAGTCCCGGTATGTGGAAGAACACCTGCGGCGTCACAATAGAAGGCGTAGGTCCCGAATCAGGCTTTTCAGGCTGGGGCATAGGCTCAGGTGACAACAAGGACACAGAATTCAGGAACATGAACTTTGTAGATTATACAGAGGACGCTATAGGCTTTGAAAATGCAGAAGATCTATGGGTACACAACAATACCTTCTATTCAGGCTGGTATCCGAAGGACAGCACATCAGAAAGAGATAAGCTTCACGGCGACGGCTCCTGCGACCTGAGAGAATGTAACAACGTAACGGTTTCCTACAACCATTTCAGCAATACCGACAAGACATCTCTCATAGGCTCCAGCTCTACATCAAGAGAAAGCACGGGAAATATAACATTCCACCACAATTTCTTTGAGGGCACAAGCCAGAGAACGCCAAGAGTAAGATGGCACAACATACATGTTTACAACAACTATTACTACGGCACTACCGCCTATGGCATAGGCGCTACATGTAATTGTAGTATATTTGCGGAGAACAACTACTTTGAGGACGCTTCTTCACCATTTTTGACTTCATCACAGGGAGGCTTTGCTTCCAAGTTCTCAGATAATGAAGGCGGCGTTATAAAGGCCTACAACAACATAATGGTGAATACAAGAGAAAGCTTGGAGGGTGTGGACTATTTCAACGCTCCTTCAAGAGAATACAGAATGACAGGCGCCGATTTTACCGCTAAAAAAGGCGGCTGGACATACAACAACTTTGATGCAAACGGATACATAGGAAGCAAAAGCTACATACTCCACTCTCCACAGGAGGCTAAAACCATAGCTCTTACAAAGAGCGGAGCTCAGACCGAAACGGCTATACCTACAGAGGGAATAGCTCCTCCTAAGGTTACGGGAAACGTAACGGCTGTTTACTACTACGATCCTGAAACATCAGGCTCTACAGGCAAGGAATTTGGCGGTCTTGACGGTACAGGCAGCTTTTTCAAAATAGCAAGCGCCGCAAGCTGTAAGGCAAACAATGCTTCAGGCTACAGAGGTACGGAAAAATACGACTATTCCGGAAGCTTCTCCACAGGCTCCGAAATAAGCTTTACCACATCATCTGCCGCTAAGTTCACAGTTATAGCGTCTACTTCCGGCAATACTCCTCAGAGAGTAGAGGTAAAGTGTCCCGAAAATACTTCAAATGTATATCACGGCATATTCCAGACAGGAAACAAGGGAAATGACGTTATCACTACAATAGACCTTTTAGATGCAGGTACATATACATTCAAGCCTTCTACAAATGTAGATATATACTATGTAGAGGTTGCAGAGTACGATGGCGAGATACCCGAAACCACCACATCCGCCACAACTCAAAGCACTACAGTTGTTACTACCGAGACATCTACTCAGACTACGACTGTTGAGACCTCTACTCAGGCTACGACTATTGAGACCTCTACTCAGGCTACGACCGTTGAAACCTCTACTCAGGCTACGACCGTTGAAACCTCTACTCAAGCTACGACCGTTGAAACCTCTACTCAGGCTACTACAGAAGAGCCTGTAACTCCGCCTGAGCCTTTCACTCCTATATACGGCAATGCAAACGGCAATGGCAGTATTGAGATAGAAGATGTTGTATCTCTTTTCAACAATGTGCTTACAGGTGCAAAGATGGGAATAGAGGATAAGCTTTCCGATTTTATGAAATATGTTGACGTTGACGGAAACGGCAGACTGGATTCCGCAGATGTTGCCCATGTTTTACAGAAGGTACTTGACAACAGCTACGAAATGCCTGTTGAAAGATAAACCGATCAAATAAAAACAAAAAAGGACCGCATCACTTCAATATGAGGTGATGTCGGTCCTTTTTTTAAGCTACCGATCCGACTTGAACGGACGACCTGATCATTACGAGTGAACTGCTCTACCTGCTGAGCTACGGTAGCATTGAACAAATTTAATTATAAAACATTTTTGACAAAAAGTAAATAACAAATTTAAAGTTTTATATGATGTAACAAATATGAAAAGCCTGTCATATGTTATTATTGGAAGTGTACAGCTTCTATAATTTTCAGGAAGAAGGGATTTTTATGGCTGGCTGCGACTGCGGCAGTAATAAAAACAACAGGATCTATACAGACGGAAAAGTTATAAGAAGGTGCTGCTGTCCACAGGGAAATATAGGTCCCACAGGTCCACAAGGCCCGCAGGGTCCAAGAGGTGCTGCCGGTCCAATTGGTCCTACAGGCCCACAAGGTCCCATAGGTCCGACTGGTCCGACCGGTCCGGGTCCAGAGGGTCCAACAGGTCCAACGGGTCCTCAGGGTCCAACAGGTCCGGAAGGTCCCACAGGTCCGGAAGGTCCGACAGGTCCCACAGGTCCACAGGGTCCCATAGGTCCGCAGGGTCCAACGGGTCCGGAAGGTCCGACAGGTCCAACGGGTCCGACAGGTCCTACGGGTCCAGAGGGTCCACAGGGTCCTACAGGTCCGACCGGTCCTACAGGTCCCGCAGGTCCGCAGGGTCCTACAGGTCCAACGGGTCCAACGGGTCCGCAGGGTCCAACAGGTCCGGAAGGTCCGACAGGTCCTACGGGTCCAGAGGGTCCACAGGGTCCTACAGGTCCCACAGGTCCTACAGGTCCCACAGGTCCTACAGGTCCCACAGGTCCTACAGGTCCCACAGGTCCTACAGGTCCTCGAGGTCCTCGAGGTCCCGAAGGTTCTGCTGTATCAGATATTGCAGAATTCTATACGGCGGCGCCTTCAGGCAGATCTGCTATGCCCGGTACGGATATGGAGCTTTCGGAAACGGCGTCCCTTATGGGTACAGCAATTGAAAAAGACGCCGACAAGGGCTTTATATTAAACAAGACGGGCTACTATCAGGTCATATTCCGTATAAATACTACTGAAGCAGGACAGATCGCTCTTGCCCTTAACGGCAATATCCTTGATCATACCATTGCGGAAAAGACAGCGGAAACATCTCAGCTTACAAGCATGGCAATTATCAATGTAACTCAGGCAGGTTCTGTTCTTACGGTACGGAAAATGGGGGATATTGACACGCCGAGCGCCGTTTCGGCAAATATTGTGATAATAAAGCTTGCATAGACTGTCGGAGCTTGGCAATGAGCTGTCAGTCACGTCAGAATATATTGCGACAATATGTTTTGAATGTGACTGACATTTGCCCTTTTGCCATTGTTCTTCTTAAATTAAAGGGCAGACAAAAGGAGAAAAAAATTTTATGGCGGTTGGCTATGGGCAGAAAGAGGTAGTTGTTATGAAAAAATACAAGGTAGCTGTATATGCCATATGCAAAAACGAAGAAAAATTTGTAGATAAATGGCTGGATTCTATGGGAGAAGCCGATGAGATATATGTTACCGACACAGGTTCCTCCGACAATACTGTGGATAAGCTCAGAGCAGGCGGGGCAAAGGTGCAGAGTATAGAGCTTCCTCAATGGCGCTTTGACACGGCAAGAAACATATCTCTTGACTATGTGGCAGAAGATGTGGATATATGTGTTTCAACGGATCTGGATGAGCTTTTTGAAAAAGGATGGCGCACTCTTCTGGAAAGTGTATGGACAGAAAATACATCAAGAGTAAAATACACCTATACCTGGAGCTTTAATGCCGACGGCAGACCCGGTACCGTATTTTTAGGCGAAAAGATACACAGCCGCAAGGGTTTTCGCTGGATATACCCGGTCCACGAGGTTCTTATGTACAGAGGTGAAAAACCCTATAACTGTATAACGGAACCGAAAATACATCTTAACCACTATCCCGATACCTCCAAGCCAAGAGGTCAGTATCTCGATCTGCTTAAGCTGGCGGTAAGGGAAAACCCGGACAATGACAGAAATGTTCATTATCTTGGAAGAGAGCTTATGTTTTACGGTATGTGGCACCAATGCATACAGATACTCAAAATGCATCTTAAAATGCCTTCTGCTCTTTGGAAGGACGAAAGATCGGCTTCAATGAGATATATTGCAAGATCATACAAAGCCCTTAAGGATTATAAGGAAGCGGAGAAATGGCTTTACAGAGCGGTTGCGGAAGCGCCCTATACAAGAGAACCGTATATCGAAGCAGCGCTTCTGGAAACGGATATGAAAAAATGGCCTGTAGCATACGCTATGGTCAGCGAAGCTCTGAGCATAAAGGAAAAGAACCAGACTTATATAAACGAAAGCTTTTGCTGGGACCAAACCCCCTACGACATTGCCGCTTTGGCAGCGTTTAATATGGGTATGTATGAAAAAGCATATGGATTTATAGAAAAGGCAATAAAACTGTCACCGGGAAATAAAAGACTCAAAAACAATGAAAAAATCATTAAAGATCATATCACATAGATAAAAAGCTGGTCCGTATCCCACAAGATATGCATCAGCTTTTTTGTTTCTTATTATGCCGACAGCATAGTACAATTTCTGCGTATTCTGATAATATTGTATTGAAAATAATTATAGGAGGTAATTTTATGAAAAAATTATTATCATTACTGTTAAGCGCAGTTATTATTTCTGCTTCCGTAACCGCTGTAAGCGCAGCAGACAAAACAAGATACGTTTTTAACGGCAACGAAGCCAATATAAGCTCTGATGCCATATTCAAGGACGGCAAAATATTTGTACCTGCCGCAGAGGTGTTCAAGCTTACAAAGGTAAAGGTCATTGAAAAGTCAAGCAACAACAGCATTACTATAGAAGCTCTTGGCAAGCCGGGTTATGTATCCTCATGGATAAACACAAAAAAGGTGATACTTAACGGACAAAGCGGAAGTATTTCAGCTGCGCCATTTAAGCAAAACGGCGTTACATACGTTCCTTCAGATTTCGTTGAAGAACAGATAGGTGTGAAAATAAGCTATGACAGCAGTAAAAAATCCATATATATCGATTCTGTCAAGGAGGGCAAAATAACCTCCACAGCAAAAGCTGCCAATGCTCCCGCATCAACGGCAAAGACTTCAACAGGCGAAAAAATGGTGACAAAATCACAGCTTGAAGCGGCAGGCAAAGGTCCCGACTCTGTAAACTGGCGTTATCAAGAGGATTATCTTGCAAACAAGCCTATACCCGAGTCCGCTCTTATATATAAGCCAAAGACTGCACCAAAGCCAAAAACCTCTACCAATTCATCTAATCAAGCCATATTGGGCAAGGAGGGATTATTTGACAGCGCTATGAGCCCTCTTACCGATCTTTATGACTCAATATTTGGCGCAGGCGCTGCCGATGAATATATATACGGCAAATAATTAGCATAGCGCTCTATTATTATGATATAAAGACAGCTACAGATCGACCCGATGTTTATACTGTAACTCCGACCGTAAAATGTCGTTGACCTTGCACTTAACAGATTTAAACGCATATAATAAACCAACGACCAAACTCGGAGGTATTTATGTTTTTTCTGCTGATGCCTTTTTATCTTCTGGGCCATATAAATATTACATTTCCCTCTCCCCTGTCAAGAGAAGAAGAACAAATGTATATTGCCGAACTGGAAAAGGGAAGCAATGAAGCCCGCAGCGTCCTTATTGAGCACAATTTAAGACTGGTCGCTCATATTGCAAAAAAATACAGCAATTCTGCCGACAGCGATGATCTTATATCTATCGGCACAATAGGACTTATAAAAGCAGTTTCCACTTACAAAGCGGGAAAAGGAAGACTGTCCACATATGCGGCGGAATGTATAAAAAACGAAATACTTATGGAGCTGAGACACATTAAAAAAAGACAAGGGGACATAAGCCTTCAGGAAACGATCGGTATGGATAAGGAGGGCAATGAGGTCACTCTTGAAGAAAAGATAGCTGATGACAGCAGAAGCATAGAGGAGACCGCAGATATAAAAATGCAGATAATAAAGCTGTATAAGGCTCTTAAAAGCTGTCTTACCAAAAGAGAAAGAACTATCATCGAAATGCGTTACGGCATAGCCACAGGAGAGGAGATAACACAAAGAGAGATAGCTCAGAGTATGGGTATAAGCCGCAGCTATGTGTCTCGCATAGAAACAAAGGCTTTGAAAAAGCTCAGAAATAAAATGGAATAAGGTATCACTTAACGTGATACTTACATATAATCAGCTTTTTATCTGCATTGCATAAAAAGCTGATCAACTACAATAACAGAAAAGGAGTGAATAGTATGGCTTATGTTAAATACATATGCACTTATTGCGGCAAAAGAGTATCAAGATCCGATAGCGCAGGACGTCCCGATCCCGGAGTTTGTCCAAGAAAGTCCAATAAGGGTCCCCATTCATGGGTAAAAGACAGATAATAATAGCAAAGCTAACAAAGCTGCCGCATTAAGATCCATGATAAAAAAGAGATCTTATGCGGCAGCTTTGTTTTGTTTGTGAGAGTAAAATCCACCTCTCCACCGCCTTAGTAAGATTAAACCCTTTTACATCTATCCTTCAGTATTGTTTACAGCTTACGGTTTAAAACACCTCTCCGTTGTATGCGTTTACAAAATATTCCCTGTTTCCTACCCTTACGGCATAGCAGGGTACGGCATACTCTTCCTCAGACGGTGAAAGCTCGCTGTCGTAATAGCCCAGTTCTACAGAGGATATGCTGCATTTGTCAGGGTGATCCTCCTTTATTCGGTCAAGTGCGGCAAATATTGCTTCATCACTTCCTATTATTTTTCCCTTGCTGCGTCCGCTGCCGTTAAGCTTGCTGTAGTTAAGAGTAATATTTATATTATTTCCCTTTATTGTAAAGTACAGAAAATTGCTGAACACATTTTTACCCTCATATTTTGAATAGTACTTTATAATATATTCACCGTTATTTGATGCGGCGGAATGAAATTCATAGTCGCCGAAAAGTTCGTTTATTTTATCAGCCATATTTTCAGCATATACGGAAGCGGCATCAGAGGTGGTAAAGGCGCTTTCAGATGTTCCCGTATACACAATATTTCCGCCTTTTATAACAAGAGAAGTATTTGCCGAAGAAAACACAACGCTGTTGTATCTTTCTGTCCTCTTAATATCGGGCATTCCCAACATAAATAAATTCTGTAGCTTTATATAGTCGAAATCCGTATTTTCTGTATAGAGCTGAGCCATAGGTCTGTACTTATTGGGTATAGAGCAGTCCAACGTAACAGAGCGTGTCTTAAGCAAAGCCGTAATATCGGCAATTCTCCCTGAGCTTACAACAGTAGCGTTTGCCTTGTAAAGATTAAGACAGAAAAGCACCGCATTCACGGCAATAAGCAATATAATAATATATTTTGTAGCCTTGCGCCATTCCATTTAATCACCTGCTTTGGTATCTACTACGTGCTGTGTGTTCTCAATATCCGCTATCCAGCTTAGTCCAAAGCTTTTGCTTTCAGCCAGATAGCACAGAGAAATATCGTCTACGGCCTTAGTGACTCCGTTTTTGTAAAGCTTTGAATAAAGTCCGTCTATTGCCGTGATAAAATCTACGCTTGCGATACCCTTATCCTTTGCCGATGCCTGGTATCTGTATGCGTATTTTTTGTATTTATCTATCTTTCCGTTTGACGCCGTTATTTCTATAAAGGCGGACATTCCCATATCCTCCTTAAGCTTTTCTCCCGGTATAACAGACAGATCGTTTATCTTGTAATTGAATCTGAATACATATGTCCCGTCATTATTCTCATAGCTGTCCAGATAGTATTGATTGGTCACATAGGTATCTGACTCAATAAGACGTACTGCCAGAGAATAATTATCCGAAAAGCTGTTTCCGCTGCTGTCGGGCGCTCTGTAATTGGAATACTCCAGAACACCGTTAT
>CANQBT010000039.1 GCA_947589405.1 uncultured Clostridia bacterium
AGTTAATGTGCCTTATAAAATATAATATTCCACAAATAAACCAAATTTCCTTTATTTTTTCTGTAAATTTATACTTTTTGTTTAAATTGTATAATATGCATATAAAAGACGGCGTATCAGTTAATGAAACGCCGCCTTTTTTTGACCGGATTTTTATAAGCCTACATGTTTGCTTTTTAAGGTCATTAATTACTTTATTTATCTGTAGCTCTCCAGATCCACACTATCCACGATCTTTTCCATTTCCTTTTCGTCAAAGTCCAAGAACACAAGTGAATACTCATAATCGCCTACATGAGTAGTGTATATATGGTCTGTCTTGCCGTTACCGCTTTCATCAAGGGTATCGAATTTATAACCCTTAGCGGAGGTATAGCTGCCAAGAGAACCCTCGTCTATATCTCCTGTTGTAACAGAGCTTTCGCCTTGCTCAAGCTTTTCATATCCCAGAGTTATGCCAAAGCATTTTGCATCGGGGCTGCCATATACAATATACATATCCTTTCTGTTGTCATTGAGCACACAACCCTCGACATTATCCAACTCAAGCTCAGGCATAAGGGCAGGCAGCACAGCCTTGATACCCATTTTATTTTCAGCCTCTTCAATAGAAGAATAGGTCTTGGTATCGGTAACCATTACCCTTCCGCCTTCTATATCTTTAGTGTCTACAGCTGTATTTTTTGCTATTTCCGCAAGCTCCTTTTCATTAATATCCTTATTTGAAGCCACCTGAATATATTTGCTTCCGTACTCTATGGAATAGTGCTTTACAACCACAGCGCCGCATACGGCTACGCAGCATAGCACTACTGCGGCAGCAATAACGCCTATTTTTGAAATTCTGAATTTTTTCATAGTCTTATTCTCCTTACATCTTGAAATTATGGAGAGAGCAAAGTCACAGGGCATATCCTCCGTATCGGGAGTTTTACTCAGAAGTCTTTCTATTTCCTCTGTATCTCCCTCGTCTATCGCTCTGTCTATAGCTCTTCTCAGTTCTATATCCTTCATATTTATCCTCCTCGGAAGCTTTTTATAAGCGCTTACATTTATATATGTCGTTTATTCATTGCTGTAACTAAAATTTTTCATCGGCAAGCCTTCTGACCATTTCCTTTATTTCTCTTCTAAGCCGTACATAGCGCATACGCAGCGCCGTATATTCTATTCCCAGCTTATCGGCTATCTTATCCATAGGCATTCCCTCTATGTAATAGAGCTTGTACAGCTTATATTTTTCATCGCTTAGCTGAGAAATAATATCCGTAATATATTCGTATTCGTCTATGCGGCTGTCGATTTCTTTTTCAATAGTACTGCTGCCTGCATATTCATTGTCCGCCTTTACTTCACGGATAAGTCTTGCATACAGCTTTCTTTTGTGC
This sequence comes from uncultured Clostridia bacterium, assembly GCA_947589405.1. Taxonomy (GTDB): domain Bacteria; phylum Bacillota; class Clostridia; order Lachnospirales; family CAG-274; genus CANPXH01. The sequence goes on from CANQBT010000039.1 coordinate 1,389, forward strand.
TCGTTTATTATATTTTTGGCAGTCTGATATATAAAACCTCCCACATTGGGGTGATTTTTAAGCTTGTCAAGCTTTTTATATACCACAATAAAGACCTCCTGTACTATATCGTGAGCCATATCTTCATCTTTGACGGAAAACATTGCATATCTCAGTATGTTTTTATAATATCGGGCGCACAGCTTTTCAAAAAGCTCATTATCCATGATCATCACCTCATATGTATATGGGTATTATATTTTCATTGTAACATAAAAATATATGCTTGAACAAATCAATACTCATATGTTATTATTTCTTAAAAGGAGAATGGACATGAAAATTTACATGGCCCCTATGGAGGGCATTACAGGATATATATTCAGAAAAAATATATGCAAATATTTCGGAGGTATCGACAAGTATTTCACACCTTTTATATCTCCCTGTGAAAAGGGTGTATTGGGGAAAAAGGTGCTCAGGGAAATACTGCCCGAAAACAACAAGGGTCAGTATCTTGTACCTCAGATATTGACCAATTCGGCGGAGGGTTTTATAACAATGTGTAAAAGCCTTGAACAATACGGATACAGGGAATTCAATCTGAATCTGGGCTGTCCCTCCGGCACAGTTGTTTCAAAGGGAAGAGGCTCCGGCTTTCTGGCATATCCCGATGAGCTGGACAGATTTTTAAACGATATTTTTAAAAGCGGTTACAGAATATCCGTCAAAACAAGGCTTGGGAAGAATGATCCTGAGGAATTTTACAGATTGTTGGATATTTACAATAAATATCCCATATACGAGCTTATAATTCACCCTCGCACAAGAGGGGATATGTATAAAAACAGACCTGATACGGATATGTATGGATATGCTGTACGCAACAGCAAAAATCCCATTTGCTACAACGGTGATATTTTCGATATGGAATATTACAATGGATTCATTGAAGGATTTCCGAATACGGATATGATAATGATAGGTCGTGGTCTGCTCATAGATCCGGGACTTGCCCTTGAGATAAAGAACGGAGGCAGTATATCAAAGCAGACGCTCAGAAGCTTCTACAACAGTATATATGAGGACTACAGCCATATACTGTCAGGCAGTACTCCTCTTATGTATAAGATGAAGGAATTGCTTACATATATGGTATTTTCATTTGAAGATCCCGAAAGGATCTCAAAGAAAATAAAAAAGTCAAAGACCATAGCGGAATTTGACGATAGAGTAAATGAATTGTTTGGATCCTATGAGCTTAAAAAATAAAATCGGGGCGACAGGATTTGAACCTGCGACCTCAGCGTCCCGAACGCTGCGCGCTACCAAGCTACGCTACACCCCGATATTCATAGTATACTAGCTTTGGATTAAAAGGTCAAGAGTTTTATTTTTAAATTAATATATGCTATAGCAGGGAGAAATGTTATGAATAATATAAATGGCTGTACTGTATGTCCGAGAAAATGCAATATTGACAGGAGCAGAAGAAAAGGCCGCTGCGGTGCTTCCGATAAGATAATATGCGCAAGAGCGGCTCTTCACTACTGGGAAGAGCCTTGCATATCCGGGAATAAGGGTTCTGGAGCGGTGTTTTTCGGCGGCTGTCCTCTCAGATGTATTTACTGTCAGAATCACGATATTGCCAATGGCAAAAGAGGAAAGGAAATCACTCTTGAAAGACTTGTGGAAATATTCATTGAGCTTCAGCAAAAGGGCGCCCACAACATAAATCTTGTTACTCCAACACATTACTCCCTTGAAATAATAAAGGCTGTAAAAGCAGCGAGAGATATGGGTCTTGATATTCCAATAGTATACAATTGCAGCGGATATGAAAGCGTTGATACGCTTAAAATGCTGGAGGGTACAGTTGACATATACCTTACCGATTTTAAATACATGGACAGCACTCTTGCCAAAAGATATTCCGACGCAGAAAACTATCCCATTATTGCAAAGGCTGCCCTTGACGAAATGATGCGTCAGCAGGGCAGACCTGTGTTTGACAGCAGCGGCATTATGAAAAAAGGCGTAATAGTGCGCCATCTTCTTTTGCCGACACAGTTGGAGAATGGAAAGGCAGTTGTGAAATATGTATATGAAAAATACGGAAATCTACTGTATATAAGCCTTATGAACCAGTATACGCCCATAAGGCATTTTGAAAAATATACAGAGCTTAACAACAAGGTCAGCAAAGAGGAATACGATGCTCTTGTAGACTATGCTGTTTCACTTGGTGTTGAAAACGGCTTTATACAGGAGGGAGAAACAGCTGAGGAAAGCTTTATACCCGATTTTGACTGTCAGGGCGTTTAAGGCTTTTCAAAAAGGGCAGCGGTTTCCTCCAGAAGCTTTCTTATTTCAAGATGCTGAGGACAATGATTTTCACACTTGCCGCACTTTATACACTCAGAAGCAAGGCTTCTGCCATTGGCATATCTTCTGTAGTACATTCCTGCATTTCCCATATTGTGAGTAAGCTGATATGTATTGAAGGCGGAAAAATATTCGGGGATAGGTATGCTCTTAGGGCAATCCTCAGTACAATATCTGCATTTTGTACAGCCTATGGCGCTATCCTTCTCCAAAATATCTCTTACCTTTTCTATTATTTCCTTTTCCTCGTCGTTAAGTGGGACAAGGTTATCCATAAAGCTTATATTGTCCTTAAGCTGCGCAATATTGCTCATACCGCTCAACACAATTCTCACGCCTTCCAAAGAAGCGCAGTATCTCATAGCCCATGAAGCATTTGAGCTATGGGGAGAATACTCTCTCATAAGCCTTTCGGCTTCCTTCGGCAGATCGATAAGGCTTCCGCCCTTGTTAGGCTCCATTACTATTATATCCTTGCCGTATTTCCTTGCTACATTATAGCATTCCTCAGAGCGTACGCTCGGACTTTTCCAGTCCAGATAATTCAGCTGAAGCTGTACAAACTCTACCTCAGGGTGACGTGAAAGGACCTTTTCCAGAAGCTCAGGCTCATCGTGGAACGAAAATCCGAAATGCTTTATCTTGCCTTCTTTTATTTTTTCCGCTATAAAATCAAAACCGCCGTAGGCTTCCGTTTCGGCAAAGCTTTTTTTCCATATATTGTGGAAAAGGTAATAATCAAAATATTCAACTCCGCAGCGTTCAAGCTGTGTTTCAAAAAACACAGGATAGTCCTGAGGTCCCGTGACCCTTATTGTAGGCATTTTGTCCGCAATGATAAAGGCGTTTCTGGGATAGCGCTTTACAAGAGCTTCTCTGAGAGCCTCTTCGCTTTTCTCACCGTGATAGGGATAGGCGGTATCAAAGTAATTAAAGCCTTTCTCCATAAAAATATCTACCATTTTCTTTACCTGCTCTATATCTATACTTGTAAAATCTCCTTCGGTAAGTATAGGCAGTCGCATAAAACCAAAACCCAGTTTTTTCATTATCCATCCCCCTTATATATCCTATCTTTAAAATAGGACTGTCTATAGACAGTCCTATAAAAGCTTACAATATGTATTTCGGCATATCAGCCCTGAAGTATTTTGCCTTCCGCATCAACCGAATCTTTATTTGTCAATATCTGTATGCCTTCAATAAGAGCCCATATCCATACGCCTATTGCAGCAAGACCGAATGTAAATATACTGCCGATAATACTGATAAGGAGCTGCATCAAGCCCTTGTTTGTAAAGCCTAAATAAAAGTTGTGTATACCAAGCTGACCCAGAAGAATAGCAAGAACACCTGCTACAGTACGGCTCTTTGTGGAATAGCCGTTGATACCGGGAACTTCGGATATAGCACAGCCACACTTAAGGCATATAGCAGCTCCTGCATTTGCAGGCTCACCGCAATGAGAACAGAATGAGTTTCCTGTACCCTTTGCGCAACCGCATTTAGTGCAGACAGTTGCGTTTTCGTCCATTTCATTTCCGCAATTCTTACAATACATGATTTTCCTCCTTATCTTCTTATTCCCATATAACAAAACCTTGCAGCTGAATAAAATAATACGGCTTATCATTAATACCAACTAAGGTTTTGATGATATTATACCATAATATCTTTTATGTTTCAATCATTTATTTGACATTTTTCTGCTGATTTTTCCATAATTCGCCCTAAACCGAAGCTTCCCTTATAAGCGTTGTTATATTTTATAAGCCTGTGATATATACAGCGTTATTTTCAATAATTCAATGAATAATACTTTTGCTGTATTATTTTGTAAAGCTTACTTGTTGCCAAAGCGTCAAAATAAGCCCTATGAGCATTTTTAAGACTTATGTTGAAATAATCGGTAAGATATGCAAGAGAGTGCTTTTCACACTCTTTATTATATTTCCTGCTGAGATAGAGAGTGTCTATGACAGGATTGTCTATACATATGCCTTCTCTGGCGCAGCTGCACAGAAGGAAGCCCATATCAAAGGGAGCGTTGTGAGCCACAAGGGGAAGCCCCTCTATAAAGCTGCAAAATTTTGGCAATATATCGCCGATAGTGGGCTTGCCCTTTACCATAGAATTGGTGATATGGGTTATTCCCGTAATGGTATTGGTTATATATTGCTGAGGATCAATAAGGCTGTTGAAGCTTCCTACTGTTTCGCCATCGACTATCTTTACGGCGCCTATTTCTATTATCCTGTTTAAATCCGCATTCATGCCTGTGGTTTCAAAATCAAATACTACATAGCTTTCCGCCTCAGGCTCCGTTATTTTGTTATAGCTACGCTTTACGGCAGGTCTTTGAGCAGATTTTCTGTAATTAAAGTATTCATTATTTTTAATATCTGATTTTTTGATAAGATAGTCCAGAAAATTATCCATGTTAAAGACTCCTGAAAAGACCTGTAACTTTACCCAGTATTTTACAATCCTTTACATATATAGGCTCATATTCGTCATTTTCCGGCTGTAGTCTTATGTATTCATCTTCCTTGTAGAAGGTTTTGCATGTGGCGGAATCATCTATGAGAGCTATTATAATATCGCCGTTTCTGGCTGTGACCTGCTGGCGCACAAGCACAAGGTCGTTGTTGAATATGCCGGCATTTATCATGCTGTTTCCCTTTATTCTGAGCATAAATGTAGTATCGTTTGAAAGGTAGTTGACAGGCACAGGAAAATAACCCTCTATATTTTCATCTGCAAATATAGGAGCGCCTGCCGCAACAGTACCTATAATGGGTATATTGCTGTATTCGGGAGTGTGAGGAGCAGCATCGTAGTCGTAAAAATCATTCTCCAGTATTTCTATACATCTTTTTTTGGATTTGGGTCTGCGTATGTAGCCCTTGCGTTCAAGACTGTTAAGATGAAGATGTATAGATGAGGTAGATGAAAGTCCGACTGCTTTGCCGATCTCACGTATTGAAGGCGTAGTACCCTTGCGTATTTCTTCTCTTATGTAGTTGTAGATCTTTCTTTGCATATCTGATAATTCCTGCATAATACCAACCTTTCGAAAATATATTCTATCAATTTAATTATATTGTATCATATTTTTGAAAAAAGTAAAGTTTTTTCTGAAAATTTGTACCAAAAAATTTATGGATATAAATAAAGGGCAGGGTAATTGCACAGAACATGCTTACTATATATTCGGAAAACAAACATATATTACTGTGAAGCAGCAGTCAGCGTTTTGAAAGATCATAACCGTTCTGTTGCATGGTCTAAGGCTTTTGTCGTTATCAAGGCGCTATAAACAAATATTTTGCAATAATTTGTTTAACGAATTTGTTTGAACATATGCCGTATCAGACTTAAAATTAAATAAAGGAGGTCTTGTCTATGAAAATTGACAGCAATATAACAGGAAATACCATTGTAGTAAATTTGTTCGGAGATGTGGATCATCACAGTACGGATATTATAAAAAATCATATATATAAAAATTTAACTCCGGATATAAAAAATATGATAATAAATCTGGAGGGAGTGGAATTTATGGACAGCTCCGGTATAGGTATGATATTGGGCCGTTATAAGGAAATGAGCGAAAAGATGGGGACCGTATCCGTTACCGGTATAAGGGGAAATATGGAGAGGATATATACTCTTTCGGGACTTTACAGAATAATAAAAAGCTATGATACGGTGGACGAAGCGATCGAAGCCGTCAAGGCACAGGCAGGTGTTTACAAATGAACAAAATGGAAATAAAATTCGATGCTCTTTCTCAGAATGAAGCCTTTGCAAGACTGGCTGTATCAGGCTTTATTCTGTACAAAAATCCCGGTATAAACGATATGGAGGATGTAAAGATGGCTGTATCCGAAGCGGTCACAAATTCCATAATACATGGCTACAATGACGGAGGAGTTGTAAGGATATACTGTGAATTAAACGGAAACGAGCTAATGGTGATGGTAGAGGATCACGGAAAGGGCATAGAGGATATAGCTCTTGCCAGAAAGCCTTTGTACACCACAAGACCTCAGGAGGAGAGATCGGGCATGGGCTTTACAATAATGGAAGCCTTTATGGACAGAATAATTGTAGAATCCGAAAAGGGAAAAGGCACTAAAATTACTATGTATAAGGAATTGAAGTAATATGGAGGATATACATAAGCTTATAGAAGCGGCGCAGAAGGGCGATAAGGAAGCCCTTGAAACACTTGTGAGTGAAAATTCGGGGCTGATATGGAGTGCCGCAAAGAGGTTTGCAGGCAGAGGTGTGGAGAGTGACGATCTGTATCAGCTTGGGGCAATGGGACTTATAAAAGCCATAAAAAATTTTGACATGAGCTTTGACGTAAAGCTTTCCACATATGCGGTACCTATGATATGCGGAGAAATAAAGAGGTTCCTGAGAGATGACGGCATAATAAAAATAAGCAGAGGTATAAAGGAGACCTCCTTCAGACTGATGAGGGCAAGAGAGGGATTTTTTGCTCAGTATAGCAGAGATCCTACTGTTGACGAGCTTTCGGAATATACCGGCATAGACAGAGAGGATATTGTAATAGCTCTTAATTCCATGAGAGATGTGGAATCTATAGATAAAAAAATAGAAACAGACAAGGGAAGGGAAATGTATGTAATAGATACAATACCCGACAATTCGGACAAGAGCGAGCTTATAATAGACAGGATAGTTTTGAAGGAAAATATAGACAATCTTGAAAAAAGAGAACGTGAAATAATAAAAATGAGGTATCTGGAGGATATGACACAGACTCAGGTAGCCGAGAAAATAGGCGTATCTCAAGTCCAAATATCAAGGCTTGAAAAGAAAATACTGAAAAAACTCAGAAAGGGATTTAATGAATAAAAAATATAAATATCGGCAACATAAATAAAAAGGAGAATTGTCATGGATATTTATATCAAACCTGAAAAAAAGATAAGTGTAAGCAGTACAGGCTATATAAAAATAAAAGATGTAGCGCAGGTCTATACGGAAGGCAGTCTTAAGAACAGAGTGGAAAACGTGATTCTTATGACTATAACACGCAGGGAAAACAAATGCTACCTTATATCGGTACTGGATATAATAAACGCAATAGATAATGTCTTTCCGGGAAATACTGTAAACAATGTGGGAGAAATGGATACAATAGTTGAATTCAGCACCAAGAAAAAACAAAATCCTTTTATTCTTGCGCTGAAGATAGTATTTGTATCCATTGTTCTTTTTGCAGGCTCCGCAACTGCCATTATGAGCTTCCATTCGGATGCTCAGATGGCGACTGTATTTGAAAACTATTATTATATATTTTTCGGCGAAAGGATAACTGATCCGGCTATTATAGATCTTCCCTATTCCATAGGCTTGGCAGTAGGGATAATAGTGTTCTTCAATCACTTTGGCGGCAAAAAGCTCACAAGCGATCCCACGCCTATAGAGGTGGAAATGTCTGTATATGAGGAGGACGTAAACACCAATATAATAGATACTCTTAATAAGGAGAGCAAAAAATGACGGCATTGAAATATTTGTTTCTTATAACTCTGGGACTTGGAGCGGGAACGGTAATATCGGGCGCCGTGTTTGCATTTATTGCCATAATAGGCGTGGTACCCAGATTGGCAATGAAAACAAAAACGGATAAGTTTATAAAGCTCTATGAAGAAATGATAGTTTTCGGCGGTATATTCGGAGCCTTTACGATAATGTTCGACTACTATATACCCATAGGAGCCGTGCCTGTGATAATAATAGGACTGTGCATAGGTATTTTTTACGGCTGCCTTGCGGTTTCTCTTGCTGAGGTACTGAATGTAATACCGATACTATCAAGGCGGACAAGACTTTATAAAGGTCTGAAATATTTTATAACGGCTCTTGCTCTCGGTAAAATGACAGGTTCTCTGCTCTATTATTTTGTAGACGGATTTTATTTTATGCAGGAGGTTTAAAATGGGGAAAGAAATAACAAAGGAACAGTACGATAAAATGGTCAAAAAGGCTTCTCCCGACAGCCCTGTTGTCAAAAACTGCATAAAGGCTTTTGTTATAGGCGGCATAATATGCACAATAGGACAGATGATCACAAATATTGCCGCTTTTTACGGCGCAAGCGAAGAGGAGGCCGGCACCTATACATCTGTAATACTTGTAGTTGCCGCATCGATATTGACAGGTCTGGGACTGTACAGCAAGCTTGGCAAATTTGCGGGAGCAGGTTCGATAGTGCCTATAACAGGCTTTTCCAATTCCGTTACATCGCCTGCCATAGAGTTTAAAAAGGAGGGCATGATACTTGGTCTGGGAGCTAAGATATTTATTGTTGCAGGTCCTGTTATACTCTATGGCGTGCTTACGTCTGTGCTTGTGGGAACGGTATATTACATTTTCGGATAGGGAGGAAAAATATATGGCAAAGCATGTAGGAAAGCAGTCAATGGAGTTTGGCAAAAACATATCCATAGTATCTGCCGCTTCAACTGTCGGCACAAAGGAAGGCGAAGGACCGCTGAGGGAATACTTTGATGTGATATTGCAGGATAATCTGCTTGGACAGGAAAGCTGGGAAAAGGCGGAAAGCAAAATTGCATCGGATAATATAAAGCTTGCTATCAACAAGGCGGGACTTTCACCTCAGGATATAGACTATGTTGTGACAGGAGATCTGCTGAATCAATGCTGCGGAAGCACATTTGGGGTGAGAGGACTTAAAATACCGTTTTTCGGTGTATTCGGAGCCTGCTCCACTATGGGAGAGGCAATGAGCCTGTGCGCTGTGCTTGTTGAAAGCGGAGGAGCAGGGAAAACCGTTGCAGGAGCGTCAAGTCATTTCTGCTCTGCCGAAAAGCAGTTCCGTTTCCCTATGGATCTGGGTACCCAGAGAACGCCTACGGCTACATGGACGGTAACGGGAGACGGAGCCGCAGTCATTGCCGAAGGCAGCGAGCACCCTTTTATAAGGGGGATAACAACAGGAAGGATAGTGGATATGGGCATAAAAGACGCCAACAATATGGGCGCAGCTATGGCGCCTGCGGCGGCAGATGCCATATATCAGCACTTACAGGATTTTGGCAGAAAGCCTGATTACTATGACTATATAGTTACGGGAGATCTTGGCTATGTGGGAAAAGAGCTGCTCTTAAAGCTTTTAAAGGAAAAAAACTGCGATATAAGCAAAAATCATATAGACTGCGGAATTGAAATATTCGATAAGGAGCTTCAGGATACCCACAGCGGCGGAAGCGGCTGCGCATGCTCCGCCGTGACATTTGCAGGTATGCTGTATAATAAGCTTAGGAAAAAAATAATAAACAAGATACTGTTTGTGCCTACAGGCGCTCTTATGAGCCCTACCAGCGTACAGCAGGGCGAATCCATTGCGGGAATAGCTCATTGTGTTGCAATAGAAAACGAGGGGGTGTCTGCATGATGGACTATGTAAATGCCTTTTGGGTAGGCGGTCTTATATGCGTGATAGGACAGATCCTTATTGACAAAACAAAGCTTACTTCAGCGAGAATACTGGTGTTTTATGTGATCGCAGGCTGTATACTTGGGGGACTTGGTATATATCAATATATAGTGGATATAGGAGGAGCAGGAGCCACAGTACCTCTTCTTGGCTTTGGATTCAATCTGTCAAAGGGCGTCATGAAGGAAATAGATGAATCGGGCTTTATAGGCATAATTACGGGAGGACTCAAAGCAACGTCGGCAGGCATATGCGCCGCAATACTTTCAGCCTTTGTAATGGCGCTTATATTCGATCCAAAGGAAAAATAAGTGATTTTGTTAAATACCGTTTACACAGCTTTTGCGCCTGTGCAGACGGTATATTTTGTTTTTACGGTCATAAATTACTGTGATGAAGCATATATATTATCAATACTTCCGAAAAAAGGTGATGAAGTGAAAAGTGTATATGACAATCTGAAAAAATATTTGAGCGAAAATCTATACAAAGCGGTTCTGGGAAGCAGAGCCATAGAGAATACAAATGAAATAAGACTGAGAGTGGACATGCCTGTGCTTTTGAAGCGCTGGGACGAGGAGGTACATATAAACTATACCGTGAGCCGAAGAGAGCTTAACGAGGTTTTTTCCAGAATAGTGGAGTATTCTCCCTACGCCTATATGGAAGAGCTTATAAATGGATATGTTACTATTGAAAATGGCTGGAGAGCCGGTATAGCAGGTACCGTCATAGAGGAAAGGGGCATTGTTAAAAATCTGAGGGATATATCTTCTGTAAATATAAGGATCGCAAGAGAGATAATAGGGTGCAGCGACTGTATAGGAATAGACAGAGGAAACGTAATAATAATATCACCTCCCGCCTGCGGCAAAACAACGCTTTTAAGAGATATTATAAGGCGATGGAGCTGCGGCGGCAGAACTGTAGCCGTAATAGATGAAAGGAATGAAATAAGCGGAACATACAGGGGAAAAGCTTCTCTGGATCTTGGAATGAGAACAGACGTGATAGTCAATTCATCGAAGGAGAACGGCTTCAATATAGCCTTAAGAGCTCTTGCGCCTGATGTTATAGCGGCTGACGAAATAGGAAACAAAAACGATTTTACAGCGGTAAGACAAGCTATGGTATCAGGTGTGGAGGTCATATGTACAGTACATTCCACAGATCTTGAGGAGCTTAAAAACAGAGAGTTTTTTTCCGAAATAATAGAAGAAAGGCTCTTTGACTATTATATTGTGCTGAGAAAGGTAAAAAAGGGCAGGAACATTTATAAAATCTACAATAAGGAGCTGATAGATATATGGCAGGAAAAATAATAGGCGCCGTTATGATAATAGCCGCTTGCGCAGGATTTGGCTACAGACTGTCCCTGAAAGGCGCCATAAGGCGTGACGAGCTTACATGCATTAAAAATATAATAAGCAATATTATGTCCAATCTGGAATTTGGCAGAATGACCTTTGAGGAGGCAATGGTACAGGCTTTGGAAAATATAGAGGAAAATGAAATATTTGACGCAGTTTTAAAATCCCTGAGAAATAACAACAGCATAAGGAATGCATGGAGATTTGCCTTTTCCGATGCAAAAGAGAGTACATATCTTACAAAAGAGGATTCGGACAATATTTCAAGACTGGGAGAAGGCTTTTCTTCAGGGGATCTTACGCTTCAAAAAAAATACTGCGACAATATAATAAAATATATTGACTTTCAATGCGATGCCATAGCCCAAAGATCTATAAAGGAAAACAAGCTTTACAGAAGCGTCAGCATTACGATAGGGATATTTATTGTAGTGCTGCTCATATAGGAGGCTGCTATGGATATAAATATAGTTTTCAAAATAGCGGCTGTAGGCATACTTGTGTCTGTTATAAATCAGGTATTGTCAAGAGCCGGACGTGACGAACAAGCTATGCTGACGACCCTTGCAGGATTGGTGGTAGTACTGTATTGGGTCATTCAGTACATAAGCGACCTGTTTGATCAGGTGCAGACGCTGTTCAGATTTTAGGAGTGATAATATGGATATATTCAGGATAGCGATATTCGGCATAACAGGCGCAATACTTGCCCTTATGCTCAGGGACGGAAAAAATACATATTCAATGCTTACGGCTATTACGGTATGCCTGCTTATATTTGCCTTTATACTTCCATACCTTACGGAGATAATGGAAAAAATAAAGGAAATAGGCGACGGACTTGATATATATACGGAATATATTTCAGTCATGATAAAGGCTCTTGTGGTAGCGTATATCTCCATGTTTTCATCTCAGCTGTGCAGGGATTTCGGACAGGGAAGCATAGGCGACAAAATAGAACTGGGAGGGAAGGTCATAATACTTATAAACGCCGTATCGATAATGGACGATATGGCAGAAAGAATAATGAGGTTCATACAATGAGGTACATATCGGCGCTCTTTATAATTTTCCTTATAATATTTCTTTTATCGGTAAACGTATACGGATATGAGGATATTGAGAAGCTCCCTGAAATAGACAAGGTGGAAAGCGCCGTAAGGGATAATGCGGATATTTCATTCAAAAGGCTTCTAAGAGCCGTTATATCGGGAGAAGATGTCACAGATATGTTAAAAAAGGACCTGCGGTCTTTTATTAAAAAGCAGCTGCGTGAAAACAGCAAGGGAATAAAGAGCATAATAGCAATAAGCATAATATGCGGCATCATAAATATACTTTCACAGGATATAAACGACAGGTCAACGGCAGAGCTTATAGGACTGACAGGACGGGTAATAATACTGGGACTTGCCTCGTCAAGCTTCAAGGATTCCATAGATATGCTCAGAAGCTGTATACAAAATGTTACGGATATTATAAACAGCGCCATACCCTTTATTATTGCGCTGGTGTCGGCAAGAGGACAGTCGGCAGGGGGAGGACTTCTGTTTGCCTTAGGTACAGAGCTTACAGCATCGGGAATAAATTCCGTTCTGATACCTTTGCTCACAATGGGAACGGCGCTTAAGCTTGTGAACATAATATCCGGCAGAGAAATACTGGACAAGCTTTCAGAGCTTTTTCTGAGCGCCGTTACATATTCTCTCAAAATATGCGCCTATATATTTGTATTCCTTATAGGGCTTGAGAGGATAAGCGGAGGCATTATAAGCAAAAGTGCAGGAAGTATACTGAAATCAGCTGTAAAAATGGTACCTGTGGTAGGAGAAATAGTAGGAGGAACAGGGGATATTGCATTAACGGCGATACTTGCCGTAGGCAATGCCGCCGGCATAGCGCTTATAATGATCATAATTATAATAAGCAGCATTCCCCTTGTGAAGATAGGGATAACGGCATTTGTGTACAGGCTTGCGGCTGCGGTGCTTGAGCCTGTATGCGATAAAGCTGTGATCTCGGTAATAGACGCTGTAGGCGAAGCAAATTTCAAGGTACTGGCTGCGTTGTTTACGGTAAACGCTATGTTTGTAATGTCGCTTACAATAATTCTGTGTTCTGTGAGGTAGATATGGATATAATAAGGAATTATGTAGTCAAAATAATAATATATATTGTCCTGACAAGCTATATAAGTGTTATCTTTCCAGACAACAGCTATAAAAAATACATAAGACTTGCGACAGGGGCGCTGCTTGTTATGATAGTTATAAAGCCCCTTGAGCTGCTCTTTTCATGAGGGGTGATAAATTGGATATAAAAAAATTGATAGGAGATAAGAAAAGTATAGTATACATAGCGGCTGTTTTTGTACTGGGTCTTTTCCTGCTTACAGGCGGAAGCAAAACATCTGTAAGGAATACCGAAACGGACAGCGGACAAAAGGATATGAGCCGACGGCTTGAAAAGATACTTTCAGCTGTGGAGGGCGCAGGAAATGTAAGGGTGCTTATAAGCTACAGCCGTACCGGTGAAAAGGTGCTTGCATATGACAGCGAAAGCGAAAATAGGATAGAAGACGGAAGAGATGAGACCAACGTAAGGAATCAGGTGGTCTATGACGGAGACAGCTCCCCCTTTGTGCTGGAGGAATATATGCCCGAACCCGAAGGAGTAATAATAGTGGCTCAGGGCGGAGACAATGAAAATGTAAAGAAACAATTAATAAACGGAACTGTTGCATTATTGGGGATAGATCGGCATAAAATAGAAGTATTAAAGATGAAATAGGAGGTAAATATGTTTACTATCAAAAAAAATCAGGTTATCATATCTGCTCTTGTGGTAATGATTGCAGCAGCAGGCTACTTGAATTACATAGACTCTACAGGAGGAGTAAGCGAGGTAATGGTAACAGACGAAGGCGAGCTGGCGCTTGGAGATGACGTTGCGTTTACAGACGAGGATACGGCAATAGCTTCGGATAGTGAGGAAACTACTGCCGAAAGCGCAGAATCCGAAACGGGCAAGGAAAAGGAGGCTGCCAATCCCGATTCGGGAGAAGCGGTATTTGTAAATTCTTCACAGGATTCGTCATATTTTGTACAGGCAAAGCTTGACAGAGAACAGTCACGTTCCAAGCAGAAGGATATGCTTAATGAAATGCTCAACAGCGAAAAAATAAACGATGAGCAGAAAAACGAAGTGACTACGGCCATGCTTCAGATACAGCAGAGAATAGAAAAGGAAACGGCAGCGGAATCCATGATAAAGGCAAAGGGCTTCGGAGATGTATATGTCAGGATAGATGACGATACGGTAGACGTTGTTGTGGACAAGGCGGAGCTTACAGATGCGGAAATTGCTCAGATAGAAGATATTGTAAAGCGAAAGACAGGCGTATCCGCCGATAAAATAAGAATAACTCCTCTTAAGAATAAATAAGCATATACCGACTTGCATTTTTGCAGGTCGGTTGAGCGTGTCGATAAAATCGACACGCTTGAAAGAAATGCCTAAAGACATTTCTTTCAGCTAG
>CANQBT010000040.1 GCA_947589405.1 uncultured Clostridia bacterium
TGAAAAGAAGACTAAGAAAGGAAGTGTTCAGTAATGTTAATGCCTAAGAGAGTTAAAAGACGTAAGCAGTTCAGAGGCCGTATGACAGGCAAGGCTTTAAGAGGCAATAAGATAACTTACGGTGAATACGGTATCGTAGCTCTGGAGCCAAGCTGGATCACTTCCAGACAGATAGAAGCAGCCAGAGTTGCTATGACAAGATATATAAAGAGAGGCGGTAAGGTCTGGATAAAGATCTTCCCCGATAAGCCTATAACAGAGAAGCCTGCCGAAACACGTATGGGTTCAGGTAAAGGTTCTCCCGAATATTGGGTAGCAGTAGTTAAGCCCGGTCGTGTTATGTTTGAGATCGCAGGCGTAACTGAGGATATAGCCAGAGAGGCTTTAAGACTTGCTATTTACAAGCTGCCTATCAAGTGCAAGATCGTAACACGTGCTGAACTTGAAAAGGAGTGTGACAATTAATGAAGATCAAGGAATATGTTGCAGAGTTAAAGAACAAGACTGTTGAAGAGCTTAACAATGAATTGGTCGAAGCAAAGAAGGAATTGTTCAACTTAAGATTCCAGAATGCTACAAATCAGTTGAGCAACACAGCAAGAATAAGCCTTGTACGCAAGAATATCGCTAGAATTCAGACTGTTATCACACAGAAGCAGAAGGCACTTTAATAGTTATATAAGGAGGACATTATGGAAAGAAATCTTCGTAAAACAAGGATCGGCAGAGTTATCAGCGATAAGATGGATAAGACTATCGTTGTAGCTGTTGAGAACAATGTAAGACATCCATTATATAACAAAATTGTGAAGACTACTTATAAATTAAAGGCTCACGATGAAAATAATGAGTGTCAGACCGGCGATAGAGTAAGAGTTATGGAGACCAGACCTTTATCTAAGGACAAGAGATGGAGATTGGTCGAAATAGTAGAAAAGGTTAAGTAATTCCTGGATAAAGGAGGAAATCGACAATGATTCAGCAGGAAAGTAGACTTGTTGTTGCTGATAACTCAGGTGCTAAGGAATTATTATGTATCAGAGTGTTAGGCGGCTCAACCAGAAGATATGCAAATATTGGTGACGTTATAGTTGCTACTGTTAAAGATGCAACACCCGGCGGCGTTGTTAAGAAGGGCGAAGTCGTAAGAGCTGTTGTAGTAAGAACAAAGAAGGGTGCATCAAGACCTGACGGTTCATATATCAAGTTTGATGAAAATGCAGCCGTTATCATAAAGGAAGACAAGAATCCCAGAGGTACCCGTATTTTCGGACCTGTAGCAAGAGAGCTTAGAGAAAAACAGTATATGAAGATATTATCTCTTGCTCCTGAAGTATTATAATAGGAGGTCAGGGTAATATGAAGATCAAAAAGGGCGATAAGGTACAGGTTATCGCAGGTAAAGATAAAGGCAAGGAAGGCAAGGTACTTGTTGTAGATAAGAAGAACAATAAGGTTATCGTAGAGGGTGCCAACAGGGTAAAGAAGCACGTTAAGCCATCTCCGGCGCATCCTCAGAGCGGTATCATCGAGCAGGAAGCTCCTATTGACGCTTCTAACGTTATGTTAGTTTACGCAGGCAAGCCAACCAGAATTGGTTACAAGGTAGTAGACGGTGTTAAGCAGAGAATTGCTAAGGCAACCGGCGAAGTAATCGATTAATTCTGAAAAGGAGGACTATTCGTGAACGCATTCAGAGAATATTATGAGAAGGAAGTAGTTCCTGCAATGCAGGCTAAATTTTCCTACAAGAATATAATGGAAGTTCCAAAGCTTGAGAAGATCGTAATAAACATGGGTCTTGGCGAAGCTAAGGAAAACGCTAAGGCACTTGATTCAGCGGCTTCCGATATGGCTATCATATCAGGTCAGAAGCCTATCATCACAAAGGCTAAGAAGTCAATCGCTGCCTTCAAGCTTCGTGCAGGCATGCCTATCGGCTGCAAGGTTACATTAAGAGGCGAAAAGATGTACAGCTTCGCAAGCAAGCTTATAAACATCTCTCTTCCTCGTGTACGTGACTTCAGAGGCGTAAGCGCCGAGTCATTTGACGGAAGGGGCAACTATACCTTAGGTCTTAAGGAGCAGCTTATGTTCCCTGAGATCCAGTACGACAAGATCGACAAGATAAGAGGTATGGACATCGTATTTGTAACTACAGCTAATACTGATGAAGAAGCCAGAGAGCTTCTCAGATTATTCGGTATGCCATTCAGAAAGTAAGGGAGGCAAAGAGGTTATGGCTAAGACATCAATGAAGATAAAGCAGGCAAAAAAACCTAAGTTTTCAACACAGGGCTATACTCGCTGTAGGATCTGCGGAAGACCACACGCTTATTTAAGAAAGTTTGGTATATGCAGAATTTGCTTCCGTGAATTAGCTTACAAGGGTGAGATACCCGGTGTTAAAAAGGCCAGCTGGTAATTTGAAAGGAGGTTTTTTAAATGTCAATGAGTGATCCTATCGCAGATATGCTCACAAGAATAAGAAATGCAAATACTGCTAAGCACGACACTGTAGATGTACCTTCCAGTAAAATGAAAGAGGCTATTGCCAAGATACTTACAGACGAAGGATATATTGCAGGCTATGAGATTATAGAAGACGGCGTAAAAAAGACAATGAAGATAACACTTAAATATGGCGTTGATAAAAACGAAAAGGTCATATCAGGTATAAAGAGAATATCAAAGCCCGGTCTTAGAGTTTACGCTAACACAGACGAGTTACCAAGAGTTTTGGGCGGTATCGGCACAGCTATTGTTTCTACAAACAAGGGCATTATTACCGATAAGGAAGCCAGAAAGCTCGGCGTTGGCGGCGAAGTTATCGCCTATGTATGGTAATAGAAGGAGGTAAATTATTATGTCACGTATAGGTAAATTACCTGTTGCTATTCCGGCTGGCGTTGAGGTTAAGCTTGAAGAGGGCAACGTAATTACAGTTAAGGGACCTAAGGGTACGCTTACACGTAAGCTTGTTGACGAGATGACAGTTGAAGTAGGCGCAGCAGAGGTCACCGTAACAAGACCAAATGACTTAAAGAGAAATAAGCAGCTTCACGGCCTTACCAGAACTCTTATACACAATATGGTAGAGGGTGTAACAAACGGCTATTCAAAGCAGCTTGAAATAAACGGCGTAGGCTACAGAGCAGCCAAGTCAGGCAATAAGCTTACACTTACTCTGGGCTATTCACATCCCGTTGAAATGACAGACCCTGAGGGTATTGAAACTAAGGTAGAGGGCAACAAGATAACAGTAACCGGTATCGATAAGGAAAAGGTCGGTCAGTTTGCTGCCGAGATAAGGACAAAGAGACCTCCCGAGCCATATAAGGGCAAGGGCATCAAGTATACTACCGAACAGATCAGACGTAAGGTCGGCAAGACCGGTAAGAAATAATAAAGGAGTGAATGTGCAATGATTAAAAAGCCATCACGTGCTGCTGCAAGAATGAAGCGTCATTACAGACTTCGTAATAACATTTCAGGCACAGCTGAAAAACCAAGATTGGCAGTATTCAGATCAAATATGCATATATATGCGCAGATCATAGATGATACAGCAGGCAATACACTCTGTGCTGCATCTACAGTTGAGAAGGACATCAAGGCTAAGCTTGAAAAGACTAATGACGTAGAGGCTGCAAAGGCTGTAGGCGAGGCTGTAGCTAAGAAGGCAATTGAAAAGGGTATTACAACAGTAGTATTCGACAGAGGCGGATTTGTATATCATGGCAAGATACAGGCGTTAGCCGATGCTGCCAGAGAAGCAGGTCTTAAATTCTAATTAGGAGGGAAAGACGTGAGAAATAAAATCGATGCAAGTACCCTTGATTTAAAAGATAAGGTTGTAACTATCAAGAGAGTAACAAAGGTAGTTAAGGGTGGTCGTACCTTCCGTTTTGCAGCCTTGGTAGTAGTTGGCGATGAAAATGGTCACGTAGGCGTAGGCTTAGGCAAGGCTATGGAAATTCCCGATGCTATCCGTAAGGGTAAGGAAGATGCCGCAAAGCATCTTGTATATGTAGAAAGAAATGAGCACGACAGCATCTACCATGAGATACATGGCAAGTACGGCAGCTCAAGCGTATTGCTTAAGCCGGCACCTGAAGGTACAGGCGTTATTGCAGGCGGTCCTGCCAGAGCTGTCATAGAATTAGCCGGTATCAAGAATATCAGGACAAAGTCTTTAGGCTCAAGAAATAAAAAGAACGTTGTTAATGCCACTCTTGAGGGTCTGGCTTCCGCTATGTCTCCTGAGAAGGCTGCAAGACTACGGGGCAAGACCGTAGAGGAAATAATGGGCTAATAAGGGAGGACATAAAATGTTAAGAATTACTTTAGTTAAATCTACAATAGGTGCGATCCCTAAGCATAAAAAGACAGCTCAGGCTCTCGGCTTAAGAAAGCCCGGTAATGTTGTAGAGCAGCAGGATAACGCTGCTATAAGAGGTATGGTAGACCAGATAAAGCATCTGGTAAAGGTAGAGGAAATCTAGTAAGGAGGTGCAGTTCAATGTTATTAAGCGAATTAAAGCCGGCCGAAGGCTCCAGATCCGACAAGTTCAGAACAGGCAGAGGTCATGGCTCAGGCAACGGCAAAACTGCCGGCAAGGGACATAAGGGTCAGAACGCACGTTCAGGCGGCGGTGTAAGACCGGGCTTTGAAGGCGGTCAGATGCCTCTTTACAGAAGAATTCCCAAGAGAGGTTTTAAGTGTATCAACACTAAGGAGATCGTTGCTATAAATATCAGTCTTTTAAACGACAGATTTGAAGACGGCGCCGTAGTAGATGCTCAGGCTCTTAAGGACAAGGGTATCGTAAGCCATGTTAAGGACGGCGTTAAGGTTTTAGGCAATGGTGAGATAAATAAGAAGCTTACCGTTAAGGTAAACTATTTCAGCGCTTCAGCTAAGGAAAAGATTGAGGCCGCAGGCGGAAAAGCTGAGGTGATTTAATTGTTCAGCGTATTGAGAAATGCATTTGCAGTTAAGGAAATCCGTATTAAAATATTTTATATGTTATTGGTACTTTTCATAGTACGTATAGGTACGCATCTTCCTGTACCGGGTATAGACATGAATGCTCTTGCCGATACAGGTGCCGGCAATACATTGTATTCTCTTATTACAGGCGGTAATTACGGTACAATTTTTGCGATGGGTATCGGACCATATATCAATGCTTCTATCATTATGCAGCTTTTGACAGTTGCTATTCCAAAGCTTGAGGAAATAAGCAAAGACGGTGAAGAAGGCAGAAAGAAAATATCTCAGTATACGAGAATATCTGCCGTACTCCTTTCAATATTACAGGGTTCAGGTCAGATATACACTATTCATACTGCATTCAACGACCCTAACTGGTTTGTTTATATTGTAGGCCTTATTACAATGGTAACAGGTACAATATTCATCATGTGGTTAGGCGAAAAGCTTACAGATGTAGGTATAGGCAACGGTGCGTCATTCATTATCTTTGCCAACATTCTTGAAAACCTTGATGACGGTATCAAGGCTCTTGCAGTTGAGGCTCAGGGAAGATCTATGGGCTGGCTTGTAGTTCTGGTAATACTTGCAGTATTGGCAATTGCTATGGCATTTGTTATATTCGTACAGGACGGTGAAAGAAGGATCCCCGTTCAGTATTCAAAGAAGCTTGTAGGCAACAGATATTTAGGCGGACAGAGCTCATATATCCCTATTAAGGTAAATATTGCAGGCGTTATGTCAATAATCTTTGCAATATCACTTTTACAGTTCCCACAGACAATCAATCAGCTCATACAGAGCAATTTCTTGGGAAGAGTAAGCAGATGGCTTTCATTTAATCACTTTATGTTTGGATTCCTGCCATTTGGAACTATATTATATATTATTCTTATTTTCTGCTTCACATTCTTCTATACCTCATTTGCGTTCAATCCTATAGAGGTTGCGGAGAATATGAAGAAGAACGGCGGCTTTATACCGGGTATCAGACCTGGCAAGCCCACATCTGATCACATTCAGACAATAGTTGACAGAGTTTCACTTATAGGCGCTATTGCTTATGCGCTTATAGCGCTTCTTCCGATAGTCCTTGAATGGCTTACAGGCATGAATATGGGCTTCGGAGGAACTACACTTCTTATCGTATCAGGCGTTGCTCTTGAGCTTGTAAAGCAGCTTCAGACTCAGCTTATCATGCGTCATTACAAGGGCTTCTTAAACGACTAGGAGTTTTTACAGAGGGTTTATATGCAGGGTTGTCTGGAATGGTCTCCATTTCAGACATTATTCCCGCATATTTTTAAAGGGGGTAAAAAAATGAAATTGGTGCTTATAGGCTGTCCCGGCGCAGGCAAGGGTACTCAGGCTAAGATGCTTTCCAAGAAATATGGCATAGCCCATATTTCCACAGGCGATCTTCTGAGGGATCAGATGAAGAGAGGTACCGAGCTTGGCAAGAAGGTCAGCGAAATTATGAATTCAGGCGGTCTTGTATCCGATGATATTGTTTCTGCAATGCTTGCAGAGAGAATAAAGGAGGACGACTGCAAAAAGGGATACATACTTGACGGTTATCCCAGAAATGTTGCTCAGGCACAGGGACTTGAAGCTATAACAGGACCTCTTGACAAGGTCATATGCTACGATGTAGACGACGGCGTTATAGTTGACAGAATGACAGGCAGAAGAAGCTGCCCTCAATGCGGCAGAATGTATCATGTTTCCTACAATCCCCCTAAGGAGGAAGGAAAGTGTGACGAGTGCGGAGCAGCACTTATACAGAGAAAGGACGACAATGAAGAAACTGTCAGGAACAGACTTAAGGTCTATCATGAATCTACAGCTCCCGTAATAGATTATTACAAGGACAAAGGAATTTTGATGACGGTCAGCGGAGTTGGAGATATTAACGATATTTTCAACAATGTTGTATCTGCTCTTGAGGTGTAACTCATGTCTATCACTATCAAGAAGGATGTACATATAGCAGCAATGCGGCTTGCCGGCAGAATAACGGGAGAGGTGCTCAACCTTATGGAGAGAGAGATACGTCCCGGTATAACAACGGCGGAGCTGGACAGGATCGCTGAGGAATATATAAGGGAAAAGGGGGCTGTTCCTTCCTTTAAAGGACTATATGGTTATCCTGCCTCAATATGCGCTTCTGTAAACAATGAAGTGATCCATGGTATTCCCGACAGCAGAGTGCTGAAGGAAGGGGATATTATAAGCATTGACACAGGCGCATATATAAAGGGCTTTCACGGAGATGCTGCAAGGACCTTTCCCGTAGGCGATATTTCGCCTGAAAGGCAAAGGCTCATAGATGTAACAAGGGAAAGCTTTTTCAGAGGTATAAAATATGCAAAAGAAGGTAATCATCTATCTGAGGTATCAGCGGCTATTCAGGACTATGCTGAAGGCAGCGGCTTCTCGGTAGTTCGTGATTACGTTGGGCACGGCATCGGCAGAGAAATGCACGAGGACCCTGAGGTCCCCAACTACAGAAGGGGAAGGCAAGGTCCAAGACTCATAAAGGGCATGACTATAGCTGTGGAGCCTATGCTTACAGCAGGCAGCTTCAGAGTCAGGACTCTTAAAAACGACTGGACGGTCGTGACAAGAGATGGCAGCGATTCCGCCCATTATGAAAATACGGTTCTCATTACTGATGGTGAGCCTGAGCTTTTTACCTTAATATAGGCAGGCTTTGGATATATTGCCTTATTACCGAAGCCGCTTGAAGTTTCGGGGTGAGGTAATATGTATTCAAAGGGTCAGATAGTTTTCTCCAAAAAGGGCCGTGACAAGGGACTTGCGTTTATAGTATATGACTATGATGAAGCCTATGTATACCTTGTAGACGGCAAGCTGAGAAAGCTTGAAAAGCCGAAGAAAAAGAAAATGCTTCATGTTCAGCCTGCATATATTATAGATGAGATGATCAAAAGCAAGCTGGAAAAGGGAGAATATATCCTTGATTCCGACATAAGAAAAGCTCTGGCAAAATATAACGGCAAAAAGCAACAGATTTGAAGGAGGTAGAGAGCCTTGGCAAAGGACGATGTAATTGAAGTAGAAGGCACTGTCCTTGATAAGCTTCCAAACGCTATGTTTCAGGTTGAACTGGACAATGGACATAAGATTATTGCTCATATCTCAGGTAAGCTAAGAAAGAATTTTATAAGAATAATACCGGGCGACAGAGTCAAGCTTGAAATGTCACCCTACGATCTTACAAAAGGCAGGATTACCTGGAGAGGCAAATGAGAAAGGAGAATGAACAATGAAGGTAAGACCATCTGTTAAACCAATGTGTGAAAAGTGCAGAGTAATAAAGAGAAAGGGCGCAGTAAGGATTATATGCGACAACCCTAAGCATAAGCAAAGACAGGGCTGATATTACCCTACTTTATAAATCAATGTGAGAAAAGTTAATATGAGAAAAGGCAAGGTATAAGCCTTGCCTTTTCTCAGCCTTATAAAAAACGCAATATGTAAATAAAAAATGAATTTGTTTACAAAATATTTACAATAAAATTATTGCTTAATAAAGAAAAATATGGTATACTTTATTCTTGGTAGCTTTTCGTTACTAACGCAATTTTTTATGGTTTTAGAGGGTCAAATGCCCTTGCAGGCCTTTGGTACCGTTCCGGACGCGGCTGCTCGGATACGCATTTTTTGTTAGAACGAAAACATACCGACAGAAACTATAAAATACTATTTTAAGTGAAAGAGGTGCAAGTATGGCTCGTATCGCAGGTGTAGATTTACCCAGAGAAAAGCGAATTGAAATTGGTCTTACTTATGTATATGGTATAGGCAGATCCAGCTCTCAGAGAATACTGGCTGAGGCAGGAGTCAATCCCGATACAAGAGTAAGAGATCTTACAGATGACGAAGTGGCAAAGATAAGAGATATTATTGCTGAATCTCAGACTGTTGAAGGTGATTTAAGAAGAGAAACCGCTCTTAATATCAAGCGTCTTGTAGAAATAGGATGCTACAGAGGTATTCGTCACAGAAAGGGTCTTCCGGTAAGAGGTCAAAAGACTAAGACCAACGCCAGAACAAGAAAAGGTCCAAGAAGAACTGTTGCGAATAAGAAGAAATAATCAATTTGTGTTGATTTAAGGAGGTTAATTAAATGGCTAAGAAGACAGTTAAGAAAGCCGGTGGCCGCAGACGTCGTGACAGGAGAGTTGTAGAACGTGGTCAGGCTCATATTCAGTCAAGTTTTAATAATACGATCGTAACTATTACAGATGCCGCAGGCAATGCTCTTTCATGGGCAAGCGCAGGTGAATTGGGCTTCAGAGGTTCAAAGAAGTCTACTCCTTACGCAGCTCAGATGGCAGCCGAGAAGGCAGCAGGCGCAGCTAAGGATTACGGTTTAAAGACTGTAGAAGTATTTGTAAAGGGTCCCGGAAGCGGAAGAGAAGCCGCTATCAGAGCTTTACAGGCAGCAGGTCTTGACGTAACTATGATAAAGGATGTTACTCCCGTTCCTCACAACGGCTGTAGACCGCCTAAGAGAAGAAGGGTATAATTCCCGATATTTTGACTATTTGTTTGATTATATAAATGGAGGTACTATTTAATGGCTAGAGAGATTGGTCCTATCATTAAAAGATGTAGATACTTAGGCATTGAGCCAAGCGTTCTCGGTTCATCAAAGAAGATGGGCAGACGTAAGAGAAATATGCGTAAGTTAAGTGAATACGGCGTACAGTTAAAGGAAAAGCAGAAGGTAAAGTTTATATACGGCGTGCTTGAGAAGCAGTTCAGAAACTTATATGAGAGAGCTGACAAGATGCCGGGTATCACAGGTGAGAACTTACTTATGCTTCTTGAGTTAAGACTTGACAGCGTTGTATACAGATTAGGCTACGGCCGTACAAGAAAGGAAGCAAGACAGGTCGTAAGACATAATCTTGTTACAGTAAACGGCAAGAAGGCAAATATTCCTTCAATTACCTTAAAAGCTGGAGATGTTATAGAGATAAAGGAATCCAAGAAAGACCTTCAGAGATTCAAGGATATTCTTGAGGTTACTTCTACCCGTATCGTTCCAGAATGGTTATCTGCTGACCATGACAGTCTCAAGGGCAGCATCAATGCTCTGCCTAAGAGAGAGCAGCTGGATTTACCTGTAAACGAAACACTTATTGTCGAGTTGTATTCTAAGTAATATATTCATTATTATAGACATTGCGGTAAATATTTTTATAACCATGAGGAGGTTGGGTTGAGTGTTTGAGTTTGAGAAACCTCGTATTGAAATTACTGATAAAAATGATAAGTATGGTTGCTTTGTTGTTGAGCCTTTAGAAAGAGGTTATGGTACTACGCTTGGTAATTCCTTAAGAAGGATCCTTCTTTCTTCTCTTCCGGGTGCTGCTGTGAGCAATGTCAAGATCGACGGCGTTCTTCATGAGTTCACCACTATTCCCGGCGTCAAGGAAGATGTTACAGACATTATTCTTAACCTTAAAAACCTTGCTATTAAGGTAAACAATGACAGTACCGAGCCAAAGATAGCATATATCGATGCGTTAGGCGACTGTGAAGTAAAAGCAGGCGACATAAGGATCGATTCCGATATAGAGATCCTTAATCCGGACTTGCATATTGCTACCTTAAGCGGCGGAGCAGACAGCAAGCTTTTTATGGAGATCACCATAACAAAAGGACGTGGCTATGTAGAAGCTGCTAAGAACAAGAGAGCTGACCAACCCCTTCGCATGATCCCTGTTGATTCGCTTTATACTCCCGTAAGGAGAGTAAATTTTAAGGTCGAAGATACAAGAGTAGGTCAGATAACAGATTATGATAAGCTTACATTTGAGGTATGGACAGACGGAACAATATCTCCCGATGATGCTGTAAGTCTGGGTGCCAAGATCCTCAATGAGCACCTCAATCTTTTTGTGGATTTATCTGACAGCGCAAGAAATGCTGAAATTCTTGTTGAAAAGGAAGTAGGAACAAAGGAAAAGGTACTTGAGCAGACTATAGAAGAGCTGGACCTTACCGTTCGTTCATACAACTGTCTGAAGAGAGCAGGTATTCATACTGTTGAGGATCTGACAAGAAGAACAGAAGACGATATGATGAAAGTACGTAACCTCGGACGCAAGTCTCTTGAGGAAGTGCTTAATAAGCTGACTGAGCTTGGTTTAAGCTTAAGTCCCAATGAGGATTAAGGAGGACAAGTTCTCCATATCCCATACTGTTAAATATTAAAGGAGGATTACAATGGCTGCATATAGAAAGCTTGGTCGTACTTCAAGCCAGAGAAAGGCTCTGTTACGCAACCAGGTAACTAATTTATTATATCATGGCAAGATCAAGACTACCGAAGCTAAGGCTAAGGAAATAAGAAGTATTGCTGAGAAGCTCATCACTACAGCAATAAGAGAAAAGGACAACTTTGAGGAGGTAAAGGTTACTTCCAAGAAGGGTAAAGAAACTGTTGAAAAGACTATAAAGAAGGATTCCCCAAGCAGGCTGAATGCAAGAAGAAAGATATTGAGCGCTCTCTATCCTGTAGTTGAGACTCCTGCTGACGGCAAAAAGAAAAAGGCCAATACCAATGTTGTAAATATGGCTAACAAGCTTTTTGAAGAAATAGCTCCAAAGTACGCTGACAGACAAGGCGGCTATACCAGAATAATAAAGGTAGGCAACAGACGTGGCGACGGCGCTATGGAAGTTATTATAGAGCTTGTATAATAAACATATCGGGTGCAGATATTGCGAAAGAGCATTATCTGCACTTTTTTTGCATATATACTATTTATCTTTACATTTATATTTCATTTTCTCTAACTTATGGAAAAATATAAAATTCAGGTGTATTATTATATACAGGAGAGTTTTTTACATAAAGACAGGAGAATCGGAATGAAAAATTTTTTTCGGAACAATAAGGATCTGACAAGAAGCCTATATACTCTGGGGATCATAATAGTTGCCATTGTTTTTTACCGCATTACGGAAAATGTGCAGATCAATAACTTTCTGCCGGTCATTATAGATGTAATGTACCCATTTATAGGCGGAGCTATAATTGCCTATCTTCTCAACTGCGGAACACGCTTTATAGAACACAGGGTACTTATAAGGATAAAATATTTCCAAAGTAGTGAAAAAAAGGTACAGAAGCAGATGAGAATGATCTCTATCACAATTGCCGCTGTGTTTCTTCTTGGAATAATTATAGCTATTATTTCTTATATCATACCCGAGATAATAATGAGCGCCCAGAATGTAATAAACTTTGTAGGCAAAATAAATTATTATACGCTCAGGCGTTATGCAAGCAACATATTCCAAAGATACCCCATAGATCTGGACAGTACTGTCTACAGACAGATACTCCAGACTCTTGAAAGCTTTTTCGCAAAGCTTACGGAAAGTCTTGGCTATGTTCCCACAATGCTTCTTAAGCTTATTAACCATACCATAGATCTGGCTTCATCTGTTGTCAATGTAATAATAAGCATTATGGTAGCGGTATATATACTTATGGATAAGGAGGAAATAGTTGCCTTTTCAAGAAAGCTGCTTTATACCATACTTCCGCCAAAGGTATATATGGTAGTTTCTCTCTATGTAAGTCAGATGAACAAGACCTTCAATCACTTTTTTGTGGGAAAGGCTTTGGATTCTACCATAATAGGTATAATATTCTTCGTAGGCGCAGTCATATTGAAGCTGCCCTATCCTCTTCTTTTCTCGCTGATAATAGGTATCACCAATATGATACCCTATTTCGGACCGTTTATAGGCGCTGTGCCTGTTGTAGCTCTTACGCTTCTTGTAGCGCCGGTAAAGGCAATATGGACATTTATATTCATAATAGTGCTTCAGCAGTTTGACGGTGTAATACTGGGTCCCAGAATATTAGGCGAATCCATAGGTCTTAAGCCTATAGGCGTTATATTTGCCATTATCGTAGGCGGCGCCATAGCAGGCCCTCTCGGTATGTTCTTCGGCGTTCCCATATTTGCCTGCATAACCGATTTTCTGCTGGAGCTTATAGACAGGACTTATAACAAAAAGACTTTGTCAAAGGAGGCTGAATAAATTGCTATGTCCCAAAAGAGGAAATAAATTCATGCTTTTTCTTGTGGCATATCAGGCTGTCTTTACAGTATTGATCTCCATAGCTGCTATTGCTTTGATGGCAAATACCGACATAAGCGAAAATACTCTTAATGACATTATAGTAATAACACAGGATATACTTATATTCTTCATACCTATAGTCATATACCTTGCTGTGACCAAAAGCAGACTCTCAGACGTGGTCCCTCACAGCAGACTTTCTTTTACAAACATACTTTATATCATTTTGCTTACGGCGCTTTTTGCCCCTGTGGTCTCTGTAATCTCTGCCATAACGGCGCTTTTTGCCCCTACAGATGTAAATACGGAAATAGTAGGTATAATGGACAGACTTCCCTTTGCTCTTTCTATTCTTGCTATGGCTGTAATGCCTGCAATATTTGAAGAGCTTACATTCAGAGGCGTACTTCTTTCAAATTACAAGTGTGTAGGCATAGCAAAGGCTGCTGTTGTCACAGGCTTCTTTTTCGGTCTTATACATGGCAATATATATCAGATAATATATGCAATTGCTGCCGGTGCCTTCTTTGCGGCGATAACAGCCTATACCAATTCCATATACGCCTCCATGCTTTCCCATTTTCTCTTCAACGGCGTACAGGTTGCGATATCGGAAATAGTCATGAGCTTTGGAAATGTTGATGAGATCATAAATACTGCGCCTTCTTTTCAGGAAAATCTTACCGTAATAGTTATGTATCTTTTCATTACGGTAATAACTCTTCCTCTTTTTGTGCTTGTTTTCAGGAAATTCATGGAGCGCAACAGAAACAATATACTGGATTACAGATATTCCATTGAACAGAATAAGCTCAGTACCCTGAGCATAAGTCTGGAGGAGGACGAGCCAAAGTATAAGATAGCAGATGTATATTTTATAATTACGGTGGTAGTGTCAGCAGTAATGATAATCGTTTCGGAGTGCTTGACTTGAATTGGGTAAGGGATTTACAAAAGACCTTTCGCATTTTGCGAAGGTCTTTTTTTGTTGCAATGATGATAACCGACAGATTTCGACAGTTTTTGTCAGATATCTTTACACCTCAGAGCAAAATTTTATATTCTAAATATGAAAATATATAAGAAAGGAGCGGGTAATAATGAAATACGGATATGCAAGGGTATCAACAAGAGAACAGAAGGAGGACCGTCAAATAATAGCTATAGAGAATTACGGCGTAAAGGCAAATAACATTTATGTGGACAAGCAAAGCGGAAAGGATTTTGAAAGGGTGAGCTATAAAAGACTGCTGAGATCACTAAAAAAGGGAGATGTACTTGTTGTAAAGAGTATTGACAGACTGGGGCGCAATTACAGAGAAATAATAAGGCAATGGCAGTATATAACTCAGGAAATAGAAGCGGATATAGTTGTGCTGGACATGAAAATACTTGATACCACGCAGCATAAGGATCTGATAGGAACGCTTATAAGCGATATTGTGCTTCAGCTTCTGAGCTATGTTGCGGAAAACGAGCGTATCAATATAAGGCAAAGACAGGCTGAGGGCATAGCCGCTGCAAAGGCAAACGGTATTAAATTCGGCAGACCAAAAAAATATATAGCGGAAGAATATATCGAAACGTTTGTGAAATATAAGAACAAGGAGCTGTCCAATGAACAGGCAAGAAGCATAATAGGCTGTGGTAAAAATACGTTTTATCGTATGCTTGATGAGCTTAAAATGAAGGGCTGTTTATGCTGAAAGTTTATCTGTCCCAAAAAGTATAGTTTATAGGGACAATCAATTTTGGTAAAAAAATACTAAAACTATTGACTTTTTTAACAAAAAGAAGTATAATAACTTACAAACCAATATGGAAAGTGTATATAAATTGATTTATACCAAAAAACTATACTTTTTAATGATTTTACAGAGAGATGTATGCTGTGACGGAAAATAAATACAACGCCTCTATGTATCTGAACGAAAGGGAAGCCAAAGTGATGAAAGTCCTTTGGTATGTCGGCAGTCCCATGCCGGCAGTCAGGATAGCTCAGATGATAAATGAGGATTGGACGGAAAATATACACAATATTATCAGAGTCCTTGAATCTATAAACTGTATAGAGGTTTCCGGGCGTACAAGGATCTGCAAAAACATGAGCAAGCTGTTCAGTCCTTCCGTGACCAGCGAGGAATACGCTGTGGATCAGTTCAGGCTTTATTACATCAGGCAGAACGGAATTGCCGGTCTGCTTGAAAATATAGTCGCTGTCATAAGGAAAGGAAAGCCCGACATACTGTATAGGTTAAAGGGTCTGTTGGATAGCTATAAATACAGTACTGCTGAGGTAAAGGAGGATTCCTTCTATTTCAGCGAAAAGGAAAGCAGGGTAATGAAAGCCCTGTGGTCCTCATATGAACCTATGTCTGCTGCGGACATTGCCTGTACTGTTGGCGGGGAATGGCATGAAAGCGCTGTATACAGGCTTATAAAGTCGCTTACAGCCAAGAATGCCATAGCTGTTGCAGGATATGCCCAGATGGGAAAGGTATATGGCAGGCTTTTCAGCCCTTCCGTGACCTGTGAGGAATATGCTGTCAGTCAGTTTTCTCTCTATTATGTTAAGGAAAACGAACTGCCTTCTATTCTTAAAAATATAGTCTGCATTATTGGTCAGGGAAGATTCGATCTTTTGGATAAGATAAGAGATTTGCTGGAGGGCTTTAGCTAAGCTTTAAACCATTATGGTTTATATATTCGGCGCAGAGCCGATTCTGTACTGCAGAGCAGATACGCCTGCGTCAGAGCTATATGAAAGGGGGAGAGAAAGACAGCTCGGTGACTGTATAAAATCATCGGTTATAATTTGCAAATTATAAATTTAAATTTCAAAG
>CANQBT010000041.1 GCA_947589405.1 uncultured Clostridia bacterium
GAAGGAAGTGAATTCCTTCTGCGGATTAAAGTCTGCGACGCTTTTTGCAAGTCGTTCACTTTAACAATTTATATTTTTAGTCGAATTTTACTTTTTTCGACAGTCTGAGCCATTGCCTTATGATTTCATCAAAAGGCAATGGCTTTTTTGATTTGCGGGTGGTTTTTGTTCATATATGCGTCAGCCTAATGCATTGCCAAAGAGTTCCTTCTCCTTCCTCTAGCCTCCCCTAGCTCAATTTTATATTGAGCTAGAGGAGGGGAACATTGCAGCGGAAGAATTATCCGCCAAGCCATAGGCTTGCTTTTGCGAAGCAAAAGTGCTGAACTTTTCAAACATTGTTTGAAATAGTAGAAGGGTCGCCTAAAAACAAAAAACAAGCTGCCATATTTTAATTCAATATGACAGCTCATTTTATCATATTTATGCGACTACTCACGCTACAATAAACAACGAATAGTCATTTTTTATTTACTGTTTGTTACCAAACATATCGTCATACTTTTCAATGACAGGATCACCGTTTGAACCGCCGTCAACAAGAGTATTGGGCGCAGTACCGCTTGCAGTAATAATACTGTCGTTTTTAAACAATAATACTGTCATTTCGGGTTTAACATAATTATTCATTATTCTGCCTCCCTACTGTACCATACTGTAAATTTTGGTATCTGATTCGATCTTCTCACCGGCAAGAGTTATAACATAAGGCGTTACCTTTATTTCCTTACCGTCAGGAATATCTGATATTGTATAAGCATATTCATATTCCTTTTTAAGCTGTTCCGGCTTTACGGCGGAATCCTTTAAGGATCTGTATACCTTGTTGTTTTCTGCTCCTGCCTTAGCAACTGCTCTTTCGGCTTTTTTGCCGTCTGACTCAAATATGAAGCCTGCTTCTTTATATTCAACGCTGCTTACACCTGCTATAAAGCTTACGCTTCCGTCTGCCTTTTTCTCTGTGATAACATCTGATTTATTCACATCGCTTATAGGCGGCTGAGCTTCCGTAATAGCCTGTGTTGTCATTTCGGTAGATGGTTCCTCAGACTCAGAGCCTTTGGTAAAGCCCAGATATGCTATTCTGATCTTAGATCCTGCCGTAAATATATAATACACGGTTCCCTTTTTAACATTAAATCTCACAACGTCAAATCTATGGGTAGCTCCGGCATTTACAACAGTCTTAATATTGCTGACACCATCGGTAATATAGCTTGTTTTAGGAGTTGAACCCGAACCTGTACGTATTGCCGTAGTCATTACACCATCATCGGGAGCAGTTACGGCAATAAATCCGCCTACCTCAGGTATTTCAGGACCTCCGTTGTACTTGCTGCCGTCCTTATGTCCCGGATTATTGGTTCCTGTAATATAGCCGTCTATATCATAGGAATATCCGTCTTCTGAAATATAAGTGTTGTTTCCCTTGTTATATGAGAAAGGCTCTCCTGACCATAAGCCGTTTGTAGGAGTTGTTGAAATATTTTGCAGATCCCATACATAATCGTCTTCAAGCTTGCCGCCTTCCTTTGGCGCTTCTGTCGTTCCTTCGGAAGGCTTTTCAGGCTCTACAGGCGCCGTACCCTCAACGCTTAAGCCGCCTGCCTTTAAAAGAAGTGAGTCATAATTCTGTATTGCGCTTTGAAGGCCTGCAATTATACCGCCGTTCTTATTGTCCTTAGATGTAAAGGTCCACTTGAGATCTCCGCCGTTCATTCTTCCGGCGCCTTTTTTGACATTATCTCTGGCTGTCTCTGCCGTATCGGGAGTGTAGCTGTACATGCTTGCGTCTGTGTCAAAGTTGTTATAAGCCCAGCCGCCCTTTAAGGCTTTGACTGTTTCAGGCACCTTGTCCTTTGGATCGGCAACGCTGTAGGCGTCTATCTGACCTTCAACTTCAGAATTTTCCTGATTAAAGAAAGTATCCTGACCTGTCATATAGTTGCCGTATTCCTTTATCATGCCGCCGTCCTGATTTGAAAGATTCTTGCTTCCGCTGTATGACCCTGCGCTTCTGTAGGCATCGCTACCCTGTGAACCTATCATCATTGGCATTGAACAATTTTCAAAATAATTGTTTTCTACAAATACGGAAGCGTTTTCACAAGCTGCCGCTCCATAGCCGTTGCCTTCGTAATAGTTATTATATACATGAGTATTGCCTACCACACATCTTGGATGACGAGAATCTGAATGATCAAACCAATTGTGGTGATATGTAACATTTACTTTAGCGGTAGGATCAAGCTTGTTGTTAAGCTCCCATTGACCGCCGGAAAAGGTTGACTTTCCCGTATCATAGAAATGATTATATGAAACAGTTATATAATCTGAGCGTGCCTTCATATCTACAGTACCGTCACCCTTTTTCTGGTCCTCTTCTGCGCCGGGAGCGCCATAATAGAAGTCCATATTATGAATGAATATATTGTAGTTATCGGTATCAAGTGATATTGCGTCGCCGTCGGTACCGTTGCAATGCCACATTATAGCTGCATTTCTTATTTCAATATTATTCGTTCTCTTAAGTGAAAGTCCCCAGCCGTACATAGTAGCGTCATGTCCAACGCCCTCTATAGTTATATTCTTTGCGTCCTGTACTCTCATAGTTGAGTCGAGATTTATACCGTCAGGCTTTCTTACCTTGCCCAATATTCTCACATCAAGAGGAACATTTAAGTTTTTAGCCTTTGAGATAATGGCATTTATGCCTTTACCCATATCCTCATGACCTTCTATGGTAAGACTGTCTCTGTTAGCGTCGGTAAGATATACAACGATCGCATCGCTCTTTAATGTTCCGTCCTGATTATAGGCGCCTGTCGTATACTTATTGGGTGAAGCTGCTGAAAAGGCAAAGCCCTCTCTTAAATAATTTACTGCTTTAAGAGTACCTGTTTCTGCTGCTGCCGCTGTTTCCTCTGCTCCTGATACAACAGGGACTACCTTCATCACATAATCTCCTGCCGCAAGTCCAAGAGCGTCTGCTCTGAAGCAGTCCTTATACTCTCTTACAAGCATATCGTCAAGCTTTGCATACTGACCGCTTACAGGCTTAATATATACATTATAGCCCTCCGCTCCCGTATATGCAGACCATTTGACATATGCGCTTTCATTCCAGCCTCCGCTTTCGGTAACAGTAACAGTACTTTCAGCTGCTGTGACCACAGGCTGAAATACTATTATCTGTATGCTGATAAGCGTTAGAACCGCTGAAAGCATGATCCCGACAAGTTTTTTAAAATTTTTCATCTCAATACCTCCTCGTATTATATGTTCGGAATAACATACTTTTCATATTATAATATCAGTATAACATACTTCCGACATTCAGACAAGGTATTATTTTCTTATTTATCATCATTGATACAAAATCGGTAAATCAATATAAGATCCATATCGACATATATTTTGCTTTTTGCACAATATTTGTCGCAATATGTATTATTGACATGTAAATTGTTTGAATATAAAATAAAATCGTGGTTAAATACCACTCCTTTTTTAGCGGACATTTTCAGTCCTATATAAAACACCGGGTAATGACTTGCCATTACCCGGTGTTTTACTTATTATCAACATATAGTTGGAGCCCTATTCTGTTTTAGTGCTACTGCTCCATCTGCTTTCCCAAGAAGCCGGCTGCCGTGCGTGCAAGCTTGCCTTCTACCTCGCCCATTATCTTGTCATCGCTGAGCATTACAATGGCGCCAAGCACATCGCCTTCACTTATGATCGGAGTAATAAGCTCATGATTATAATTTTCATTGTCCTCCTCCAGTATGGGAACAAAGTTACTGTCATTTCTGTTGGCAATATGCGTACTTCTGTTGTTTATGACCTCCTCCAGCTCTGAGCTGATGTGCTTTTCCATAAATTCCTTCTTTGCACCGCCGGATACTGCAATGATCTGATCCTTGTCAACTATACATGTAATGTGTCCTGCATTTTTTGCAAGACTTTCAGCATACTCTCTTGCAAATGCGCCAAGCTCGCCTATAGGCGAATATTTCTTTAATATAATTTCCCCGTCTCTGTCTGTAAATATTTCCAAAGGATCGCCTTCTCTTATTCTAAGTGTCCTTCTTATTTCCTTAGGTATAACCACTCTTCCGAGATCATCTATTCTTCTTACTATGCCTGTTGCCTTCACAACAACTCCTCCTCCTTGAATTTTTATTTATCGATGTCACTAGTATTTGTTTTAAACGGAATTTTATACTATAAGACAAAAGCTCAAATTTTGGAAGTTTTTAAGGCGGGCATAATATAATATCACTTGAAGTTAAGCCACAACACTTGCAAGTACAGGAAATTCAGACTACATATAATTGCATAAATAAAACCACCTGCTACAATAAATAACAGGTGGTTGGTAGCTCTAAATTTAGTGTTACCCAAACTATTTATAAATAGCCTATTGAACATTATCCTTTTTCAATAGCTTCTTTTATTATTTTTACGAGATAATCATATTCCGAATAAGGTCCATCTGATGCCTTAACTAATGAATCCCTTACATAATTTGCATTTTCTCTCAAAAGCTGTTTATTCATTTTAAATCCATTTGCTTCTGCAAACTGTGTTGCAAATGTCATTACAGTTCTGGTATTTCCTTCTCTGAAAGGATGGACCTGCCATAATGCAGCGATCAATTTTGAAAATTTGTCTGCTGTTTCATTAATATCAAGCTTATCCCATCTTACCGAGTTGATGGTATCAATTGCGGCTTCAACATCATTTTCTATACATCCCGGTATCGAATATCTCACAGTATCTCCGCCAAGAACCTTTTCTCCCTTTACTATAGGAACAATTCTTTCACAGCCTGCCCATTCATATATATCGCTAAATATATACTTATGAATTGCCTTTAGTCTGTCATAGTTGAATTCATTTCCATTTATCTTTTCATCAACGTCCATAAGCTTTATGTATGTTATATCCCTTTCGACCTTGTCCAACAGTTCTTCGTTTTTTATGCCAAAGAGATTTTTCAAAACAGGCACATCATCATATAAGTAAATATCTTTTTCTTTCATAACCGTTAAACACTCATAGCCTTATATCTGTTTATGGTAGCTTCAAGCACATCGGAAATTTCCATATTGCCAAGAATATACTCATTGACAAGCTTTTTTGTTTCCTCTGTTGGTTCGGCTGCATCCAATGTAGATATACCCAAAGCGTCATTTGCTATCTTTTCTCTTTCAACTCTGGTTGTCTCGGACACAGAATATTTTTTTTGCATAGTTATCACCTCTTGTTATATTATAACACGCATTATACTGTATATTCAACCTGATTTTTAATCAAGAGTTGCGTTTATGTACTCAAAAGTTTATTGATTGCCCTGATAAACCGAACCTTTATGCAATTCGGGCTGCCGCATTTGCGGCAGCCCTTTTCATTTTGGGAAAGGTGTGATTTTCCCTTTGGATATTATTTTTTTGATATTTTTATCTTTCGTTCACCTTATACAGCACCGCTGCCATTTCGGCTCTGGTTATAGTATTTTCGGGTCGGAAGGTATTATCGGGATAGCCGTTTATGATACCCTCTGCGGAAAGTGTATTTACAGCCTCTGCGGCATAGCCGCTTATATCCTCGCTGTCGCCGAAGAGTTTGCTGTTTTCAGCAGGCTCAAGAGCAAGGTATCTGTAAATTATGGCTGCGGTATCCTCTCTCGTAATGCTTGTGTCGGGAGCAAACATGCCGTTTCCTATGCCGTAGACAATATTATTGTCTGCAGCCCACATTACAGCCTTATAATACCATGCGTTTTCGTCAACGTCTTCAAAGCCCTGTGAAGTGCCTTCATATGCCGTAAGGTCAACGCCATCAAGATTTGCTATGAGCTGTACGAGCTCTGCTCTTGTGAGAGAAGCTTCGGGAGCAAATGTATTTTCGGTCCTTCCGCTTATAAGTCCGAGACCGTGAAGGGTATTTACCATATCCTCGCACCACAAGCCCTTTACATCTTCAAAGACTGTCTTTTCTTCAGTCGTAACTGTCTGTGCGGGCTCTTCCTTTGCCGTTTCGGTGGTTTCTTCCGTCACGGCTTCGGTTGTTGCCTGTGTTGTAGTGGTATTGTTTGTCCTGTGAGCGCGTCCGCCGCCGCCTGAGCCGCCGCTTGAGCCGCCTGTTGAAGGTGCAGCCGTAGTAGTCTCGGTGGCTGCCTCCGTAGTAGTTTCGGGAGCTGCCTCCGTAGTGGTCTCGGGCAGGCTGCCTGTTACATTCACCTGTATGGTCTTGCTCATTACGACAGTTTCATCGTCCGTATCGGCGATATCAGCGGTAATGCCGTCCTTATTGTAATACAGACGGTTGCCCTCGTTGTCGTAGGTGTTGTCGTCCTCGTCCATAAAGAGGCTGTAGCTCTTCTTTATTGCGGTAACGGTAATTGTAGCCGTACCTTCCTTCTTGCCGTATATGCTGCCGTTTGACGGGTCGATATCGGCAATACTGCTGTCGCTTATTGAGTAGTTGAGCCTGCTAGTCTTTCCTGCTCCGTAAGGCGCAACATTGAAGCGAGGATATACGGTCTCGCCTGCGTTGACCTCTATAGCGCTTTCATCTCCGCCGTTTATGAGTATATCCGTTATTTCAAGGTCCTCATCGCTTATAAGGTGGATATCGGTGCTGTCTCTGTAGAGAGCCGTTCCCTCAAGGTC
Organism: uncultured Clostridia bacterium; assembly: GCA_947589405.1. GTDB lineage: Bacteria > Bacillota > Clostridia > Lachnospirales > CAG-274 > CANPXH01. The sequence continues at coordinate 6,681 of CANQBT010000041.1, forward strand.
CTCAAGGGTCATGTAAAGGGTCTGGCTGCTGCCGTCGCTCCATATGCCGCTTATATCGATCGCTTCCTTTACGGTCTCAGTATCGTGAGGCTCAAGAGAAGGTACGGGAACGCTGAGAAGCTCGACCATGCCGTCCTCCGCCTCTCTGTCTCTTGCCTTTACGGTGAATATCATATCGCCCGTAGCCTTGTTGCCGTGGTTGGTGAATACAGCCGTTATATCCTCTTCATCGTTGTTTATCCTGCGCATAGCGGGCTCGATATTTTCAACGATAGGAATCTTGTCGAATTCGAACTCGCCTGTGAACATTTCCTCTGTAAGGTCGTCCTCATGAGCGGTTATCGTGAATTTATAGGTGTCGCCTGCGTCGGGCACTCTGAATGTGAACATGCCCTCCGCTTCATCGTCGCCAAGCTCTGCATCGGCAGAGTCTATAGCGGCTGCACATTGAGTATTTACTACACATTCTCCAAGGTCCGTAACATTGCCTTCGCCGTCTGTCATTTTGGCGGTGAATGTTATCGTATCGCAAGGAATTACGCCTACGTTTGAAGCCTTTACATAAAGGGTTGCGTCATGTCCCGATACGGGGTATTCGGGCTCTGTGTGTACGTCCGTTACCTCTACGGAGCTTACAACGCGATAGCCGTGTATAATAAGGTCGGAATTCGGAGAAATGCTCGTGTTTCCGCTGCTGTCCGTTTCAAGCCTGCTGCTTCTGAATGCGCACATCATGTTGTCCTTGTCAAGGGCCATGAAGCTGTGCTCGCTGTAGAGCGTATTGTTTTCATCGGGTACGTCAAGCTCGCCTGCAGCGCCCCAGCTGCCCTGATAAGTTGTATATACCTGTCCTGTTGTCTTATCCGTTATATCCGTTGATCTCCTGTGAGGATCGTACATACGAATGTACAGGCTTCTCTTTACCTCGGGCGGATTTTCGCCGTTTTCATCGAAGGTTGTCGAAGAATTCAGCTGATCCCAAATGAGATAGAGATTTCCGTCGGGCTGCATAGTTACATCGAAGGTCTGAGCCGCTTCTGCGCCCTTCTGAACGAGGGTATAGTCCATATCCTCTATCATATAGCCGTCGGAAGAGCCCACAACGTCCTTGGCAAGCTCCATGCCAATGTTTGTAGATACTACATTTCCGTCTCTGTTCCAGTAGAGATACACATTGTTGTCATAAGCCACAGTCTGTGGATTGCTGTCCTGTACATCGTTTGTAGTAAGTCTTATAGGTCCGAATGATGAGTTGTTGTTAATATCAACTACAGAAGCGTATATTTCCATATCCTCATTTGTATCGGTATTTCCGTCCTTGTCAACGGTGTATGTAACATAGGCGTTTCCGCCGTATGTATGGGCAGTCATTTCGCTTACGCCGAGAGTATTCTCCACAAGGGGCATAAATCTCTGATTGTCAAGACTTCCTCTGCCGTAGTGGTCCTCATAGGCAATGTATGAAGCCTCGTTCTGAGTATAGCCTATCTCGTTGAAATCGCCGTCAAGCATCTTGTAGCATACTGTGCTGTACGCATTGTTTAAAAATCTGTCAAGGTCCTGAACGGTCTCATATGAGAAGTCCGCATTTGTATCGGAATAATCCGTTGTAAGATAAGCTATGAACGTTCTGCCCGTGTCGCTGTCATATGCTATCTCCGGCATAGAATTAGAAAATCCGTCGGGCTGTGTAAGTATCTCGGAGGTACTTATATTTCCGTCTTGGTCGAATACGCAGAAGCTAAGGTCTGCGCTGTTGAGGAAATCGGGCATATCACTTACACTGTTTCCGAATGTCTTATTAAGGTCGCTGTATACTACCATTACGCTGTCGCCTGCCTGAGCTACGGAGTAGTCAAGGTCGGCAGTACCGTCGTCGTCTACCTTCTGCGGCTCTGACCACTGACCGTTATCGTAGATCATATAAAAGAGCGTCTGACAGTCGTAATCGTCTCTTGTAATATCATCGCCCATGTAGAACATTATGGACTTTCCGTTTCCTAAGTGCATTATGTGAGGAGACGGGTGTCTGAGCGTGCCCCTTAACCTGCTTTCGGAAAGAAGGTCGGGAGTATCGTTGTCAACTATCTGCTCTCCGCCGTCATTGAGGTCCCTTACGTTATCCATAAGCATAACAGCCTGTGGGCTCGTGCTCTCGTCGGGTGTCTGTATATCCACATCTTCGAATGTATTGCCACGGCCTCTTGATATACTCTGCATAGAGCCTCTTAATTCCATATCATCGCTGCCAATGGAAGCCCCATTGCTTACAGACATTATATTGGCTGCAGAAGCCTTAGTATCCTCGGGGAACAGGTCAATATTATCCTTGGGTTTATCAGCTCCAATGCTCTCTTTATAGTATTTAAAGTTGTCCTTGTTATACGCAGCATTGAAATTGAGCCAGCCGTTGTCTACCATGCCTTCATCGTATCTGAGGCCCTTTGTAATGGTCAGAACTCTGAAGTTAAGAGGCACGAAGGCAAGGTCAATGTCCACATTAAGTCCGAATTGGAATGTAGCCGCTCCGACATTGTGTTTTTGTGCCGCAACATTGAAATTGATAGCACCGCTTACGCCTGCCGAAAAGCAGCCTCTCCAGCCTGCGCCTGCGCCTATTGTTAATCTTGGAAGGAATCCCAGAAGTCCTGCACTGGACAGATCGGAATCGTCAAGGGTCATACCCTCCGTGTACTGCAGTACCTTGTTGGCGCGGGGATAAATTCCCCAAAGGCCCTTTATAGTAACTCCTCCTACTATAGTAAGATATAAAGGAACGACTCCTATGTATGCGGAAAAGTTTTCGCTTCCGTTGGCTTCAACGCCCACTATTATATATATCTGTTCGCAAAGGAACTGACTTTCGCCGCCTGTATGGACCTTGTAGAAGCGCATATAATAGCCCCCTCCGAATTTAACGTTCCAATTGAACTTGCCTCTTCTTGCCACGGCAAAGCCGCCGGGACTTGAATGGCTGTTTTCGGCTGCCAGCAGGTCGTTCTTGCTGTTATATGCCTTGGCATCAGGGGTGCCATCAGCTGCAGGAGTCGATTGTAATGGCTTACCCGTTATATTTGTAACACCGGGGTCTATAAGAATGCTTGCAAGGCTTGCAACACGCTGCTGTGAAGTACCGGTCTGGAATACATCGTCGCCGCTTCTGCCTGCCTGACCTATGGCGGCCTTTATAAGACTGCCGCTGCCCATAAAGAAGTCCCATACCTCATACGTAGCCAACGTAGTGGTCTCCGTAGAGGGCTCTATGGTAGTGCCCTCACTGCCGTCCTCCGTTGAGCCGTCGCCCTCTGCATAGAGTACGGGATAGTCTGCAGCTATTGAAGCCGCAGCTGCGTTCTGATCGTATGAAGCAGCAGATGTGCCGTCGCTGTAGTCGGACGTTCTCTGAAGGTTGACTACGGGCGCTCCCATATCTATAGAAGGAGATATTTCGCCCAATATATCCAGGTTGTCCACGCCCAGATCGTCTATATCGGGCATTTCCATAGTAACGGGGTCGGGGAGCTTAGTAAACTTAACGCCTGTTTCAACTGCTCCGCAGCCTCTTCCGTATAAGTCATAGGCCTCAATGGTAAGGCTTCCGCCGTCTCTCAAATATTCTCTGCCGTTGAAGGTAGATGTATATTTATTGTTGCCCGATTTGTCCATTAACCATTCCTTTATGAGGTTTCCGTCAATGTCATAGCTCCTCAGCGCTACCTGAGATATGGTATAGCCGTCTGCAACGCTGAAATCAGCCGTTGCAGTTATGTTTTTGTCCTCAAGTGTTATTCCGCTTACCTTATCCTCGTTGCAGTCAAAATCAAAGTTGCTTACCCATATATTTTCGTCCTGGAAGGGCAGAGCGAACCTTATCTCCTGCTGCTGCTCAACGGCAGTTCTCAATACGGGAACGTGCTTTATATATGCTTTGCCGCCTGTGCCGAAAATAAGATTTGTCAAGTAGCTCTTTGAGCCATGAGGCACAAGTACGCTGAAGTAACCGTTTGAATCCGTTGTAGTAGTTACCTTATATGTCTTGCCGTCTATTTCCTCGGACTTAGTTATGTCCAATGAGCCTACCGTAACGTCAACGCCTGCTGCGCCGGTATATGTGGACTTGTTGTTTATATCCACCTTTGCGCTTGCAGGAGTTCTCAATGTGGCCAGGGGCTTTATTATCTGACCCGTTATGATTGAGTTTGGCATATTTTCGTTTATCTTTGCAAAGCAGTAGCTTACGATCGCATTTTCTGCCTGTACCTCAAAGCTGAAGGTATCGCCTACATGTACCGTATATATAGGAAGCTTGCTTTCCTCCGCGGTCTTGTTGTCGTCACTGTATGCCCACATTGCCGTATAGCCCTCTTCCGGCTGAGCATAGAGGCTTACCGTATCGCCTATTGCAAGATTGTCTATGTGGCCTGTCATACCTGCCATTTTTGACAGATTATCATCAATGGCTTTATCAACGTCTGCCTGAAGGTCGTTTACTTCAGCCAGATATTCATCATATGCCTTTTGCTTTTCGGCGTTTCTTTGATTTACTTCATCTACATATTTGCCATATAAGCCGCTTTTGTCTGCATAGTCGGAATATAAGGAAGTCAGGTCAATATGTCTTGTTAGTTCCGTTACCAAATCCCCTGGCATATAGTATAAAAACAGACCGTCTACATCAGTTCTATTCAGGAAATCTGTTGTTGACCATAAGTCGTCTGCTTGGCTCAATACCCTTGCCTGATCATCGGTTAGATGTGATAAATCATCATCAAACATACCGTCCAGCAGCCTGTCTATTGCAACGCTTTTAGTTGGGGCTAAATATATATTATTGTTGTATGTAAATTCGTAATAAATTATATTTCTATCAAAATTAAATGCCTCTTCTAAATCATTTAATTTCGATTGAGAATTAATCTTATTTCTTGTATTTTCATTCATATAGTTTTTAAGTATATAACGCACTTCTCCTCCGGTTGTAAATATATTGCTCAATCCTCGTTCATGATGGTAGCCTATAAGCTTTAAAAGATGTATTAGCGGCATACCATGGTAATCGCCATATACCTTTGAATATATAGCCGGCAAATTATTATTCATCAAACTTGTTCTAAGCTCCGGCGTATTATCTATATAGTCCAGAAGAGCCGCTCTTTTCTGTTCGTCCGAAAGACTGTGCTCTGCAAAGTCACTGCGGCTCATAGGTGTTTCCGTGATAATATCGGGAGCCTCAGCCTTCTTCTCGGCAAGAGCCGTTCTGAGAGCTTCTATGTCGTTGAATACAACGTCTCCCGTCATGTTGGTGCCTATTACATAGCCGTGACGTGCATTTTCTTCCTTAGTCTCCGCGATATTGATGTCTATAAGGTCATGGAGCACGGTCACATGCTTATTGTCCTTTTCAAATACCACCTTTATATCCATATTTTCGGTAATGGGCATATCCTCCTGATATTTGAATTCACGGGTCTTTCCGTCTACGGTCGCCGTTATGGAGGCTATGTGATAACCCTGGTCGGGTATTATTTCGGGGCGCAGAAGGTCGTTTTTGCACCATGCGCTGCTTTCTATGTCCTGATCATTGTATACCTGACCGCCTAGCTTGAACTGACCGTGAGCATAAGGCTCTATATGTATCTTATTTACCTTTTCGGTCCTTGCGAATACAGCCTTTGCATTGAGAACGTCCTTTGACTGGTCGCCGTTATATATGTAGTTTATTATGAAATCGTCGTCAAGCTTTACTTCATCACCGCTGTCTGCAAAGTAGGACTTGTTGTTGCCTGTGTATTCTACATTTGTGAGCGTACAGCCGTATTTACTTCCTTCACTGCTGAGATCGCCTTTTACATACACGCTTTCGTTCTTTATATAACTTGTCTGTGTACTTGCGTCGTCCGAGGTCTCTTTGTCGCCGTTTCTCGTGCTTCCCGGTGAAAAGCTCTTTGTTTCGGCTCTGCTGTTCTCGTCTGTACCCGTGTATACATAATAATTGAGAGTATCGGGCTTCAGAAGATTCAGCTTAAAATTACTGTAGGTGAAAATTACATTACTTACTGTAACCGTTGTATCTGCCATGAATGTCCAAGCGTATAAGTGTACATTGCCGTCCTTTACTCTTATTCCCTTGTTTACCATAGTACTTGATGAAACGGTCCTGTCATAGGGACCGTCAACAGAGCCGTTCTCATCAGCCTCTTCATAGTATACGAGATAAAAAAGACAACCTCCTGTCCAGCTTCCGCCCTCTATATGATAGTCTATATGGTCAATGCCTACAAGATCCCAATAATCGTTATCCTCAGCGTCCGGACTCGGGTTATGGAAAATTCCTTTCCAGTCTACAGAGGCTTTAAGTACACCGTCCGGGTGTGAAGCTGATGTCCATTTGAATGTCCTGTTGCTTGCGCTTATAGGCGCAATGCCGTTGTTGGCTATTGTATTGCTGTAAATAGTGGCAAAGGCAGTATCGGCCGAATGGCCCTCGGCTGTATCGACTTCTCCCGAATAATTTACAAGAGACTTATTGTCATTATTGGAATAGGGCAGTATGTCTACATGTGCCTTTCCTATAGTGACATTGGCATTGTCCTCGGTCTCCGCCGTAATGTCAAAGCCCACAGTCTCCGTAATGTCCTTTAAGCCGTCCTTTATAAAGGGCACGTATATTTTCTTCTCGGTCTCGCCGGGCATGAAGCTTACATCGCCCATAACGGGTATGTAGTGCTCGTCGGCCTTGGCGCTGTCCGCCAGCGTGGAAACATATACGCCTAAGAAGTCGTTGGCATTTCCCTTCCTCACAAGCTTCAGCACTATGCCCTCGGCGTCGGAAAATACCTCGTAGCTCTCCTTCTCAAAGCCAAGCTCACATCTCTCCACCTTTTCATCGTTGTTTATATATACAACGCTTGTTATACGTGAGCCAAGCTCCGCACCGTTTGTGGGAGTGTTAAGAGCAAACTCCAGAATGTCCTGTGTTTCGTATATATCGTCGTCGATTATCTTCACATGGAGCATTTTGTAGGCTTCACCGTCTGCAAAGGTCATTGTATAAGATATGCCCTCCGCCTCGGCAGCCGCCTTACTTACGTCGTCTGCTATTTCCTTTGTCTCGTCGTCCGGCTCGAAGAAGCTGTCAAGGCTGTGAGCGCTTTCGTCCGTGTAGCCTGCAGTTGCCTTGCCCGTAGCTTCATCGTGCATCTTGTGAAGGGCTGAGGTATAGTCCCCCATGTCGTTGTCGGAATATTCCACATCGGAAATATCCTCCTTCATTTTAAGGCCCTCGTCTATGCTTATGAGCTGAGGCGTATCCTCCTCTTCTTCGGGCTTTTCTTCACTCTCTTCATATACATTCTCTTCTGCACTCTCCACGCTCTCCACCTGCGCTTCTGCAGAAGCCGCCGAAGCTATATCGTCTGTTGCCGCAAAGAAATAGGGCTCCGCAGACGCTCCCGAAGATATTCTGTCCGTTGTGAAAAGCATATCCTCGTTAAGCTCTATCTGGCTCTCGAATACGGTTGGATTGTCCTCGCTCTTCTTAAGGTCGTGATAAAATCCGAACATGTCCTTTTCCTGAAGCACGAAATCCTCGCCGTATTTTGCCGAAATTTCTATAGCCTTTATGTTTACGTTGACCTCGCCTTCCGTACCGCCTCGGCGCACAACGTAGAAGTCAAACTCCTCGCCTTCGGCAGTGGATATCTGAGGCGCAAGTACCTCAAACATGCCGTTTGGGTGCTTTGCGGCAAACTCATCGCTTACCCGAAGCTGCGATACATCGGGCTCCGCCTGAGTGTCTGCCCATACCGCGCTCGGCGCCGCTATCGCCGCCGAAAGCATAAGAGCAGTTAGTCTTTTAAATACCTTTGCCATATCATTCTTCCTTTCTTTTTTAAATTTTTTATATAATATCATCTCTCTCCGACATATCCGTCTTAAGGATAAGTCGGAAGGAGTAAATGATCACGGGAATAAATATTACTACCATTACTATGTATGATACAAGAGAGGCTATTCCCTGTTCGCCTCCCGATACGTAGTCGCCTAATTGGTTGCTGTGCTCGGTTATGTAGTAGCCCTGCATGGGGAAAAAGTCGTTAAGACAGTGTATAAGCGCTATTGCCCATATGTTCCTGTATCTTATGTAAAGAGCCGCAAGGAACAGGCCCAGAGCCGCCGTCTGCAATGTCTTGAGTACCGACTGGGCTATCCCCAGTATGTCGTAGCTTCCGCCGAATACGTATGAATACACATGCACGAAGCCGAATATAAGCGATGAAATGACAGCCGACCATATGAGGCTCTTGTGGGACGTGCCCATTTTCATTATCAGCGCCCTCATTATAACGCCTCTGAAAAGAGCCTCCTCAAACAATCCTACGGATATGCAGAAGGCCAGCACAGCCAGCTCCTTCATTATTAATTCCTTTGCCGTCATTTCCTTTGTGTAGGGGGATATCGCCATTAAGATACCCAAAGCTATCATGAATATGAGCACATACCATGACCTTATCATCGTGCTGCCAAAGCCCTCCAAGCCCAACAGCGGTTTTTTTGCTCCCATAAGCGCCGCTATGCCTATCATTATTATGAAAAGCACTATGCGCACACATACCGAGCCTGCCGACGGCGGCATTCCGTTTATCGGCAGGGATATTCCCCCTACGCCTATGATAAGCGCCGCCGCTCCCGTCAGAAGGGGTTTTCCTTTTATAAAGTTTTTCATGCTTTCTCCTTTCTTTGCTCCGCTTAAAAGCAGAGCTTTGTGATTTTGTATTTATATTAACTCTCCATGTTTTTAAAATCATTTGATCGGCTTCGCCGCAAATTTTTTATGTATATATTATATTATAAACAAAAATCCTTTTTCAATGAGAAGAGCTTGATTTTTACGCTTTAAAAATTGACTTTTGCGTTCTTTTCGACAGTAGCCCCGTACAAGCTCTCATTTACGGAAATATATCCCATGATACACGACAAATATAGCTTTTCTATGTATACGCCATATTTTTTTGCATAAAGAACTCATTAATTGTATTTGCAATTCAAAGCCGTATGTGCTAAAGTATTTTTTGAATTTACACAATAAAATTAATAGCATCGGTACTCTTTGTGTTGCCCTTTTATAAAAAAAACCGACAGGCAGGTATTCGTACAAGAATACATACCTATCGGTTTATTAAGAAAGACTGTCCCCATTGTGAG
>CANQBT010000042.1 GCA_947589405.1 uncultured Clostridia bacterium
TGTACAAAAGTCGGGTTTTCATCAATAATACCGTTTTTGATTATTTTAACAGGATTCATTAATTAGCCCCTCCTTCCAGATAATTTTCACTTACGTATTCAATAGCTCTTGTAGCTGAGTCGGAAACAGCTCTTGATGTAATGGTAGCGCCTGTAAGAGCCTCTACCTGACCGCCGTCTTTGGCAACGGCTATTTCACCGCTCATTCCGGCAAACTGAGAGTAGAAGCTTTCTTTTGCGGCATTTGCGCCTAAGCCGGGAGTTTCGTTAGAGCAGTTTACTACGGAAAGACCTGTAAGAGTGCCTTCTGTATCTACGCCGAACATAAGCTGAAGTCCTGCACTAAAGCCTTTAGCCGTAATGGCTACGGCATAGCCCATAGGCTCTCCGCTGTTGTCAAGAGCAGGAGTTATTGTAGTTATATCTATGTTTTTGTGTTCTTCGGGAGCATCGTTATCTATAGCTTCTGACTCACCGAATTCCGAAGCGTCGGCAAGGACTGCCTTCATGCTTTCTGCCTGAGCTGCCGCTTCCTGGTCGGCTATAGGGCCTGTGGTAATGGAATTGACATAGCCCAGAAGGCCTGCGGCTATAAGACAAATGATAAGTAATATTGCAGCCGGTCTGATTATATTGGACATACTACTTCACCTCCTTAGCTTTAACCTTTGAATAGCCAAAGGTTCTTGGAGCGGTGTATCTGTCAATAAGAGGAACACAGAGATTCATAAGAAGTATTGAATAGGATACACCCTCAGGATAACCGCCGAACACTCTTATAAGAGTGGTTATAAATCCGCAGCCAAAGCCCATAATGAGTTGGCCTTTGGGAGTTACAGGTGAAGAAGCGTAGTCAGTTGCCATAAAGAAGGCGCCTAACATAAGTCCGCCGTAGAAAAGCTCATGTACGGGAAGTCTGTCTGCTGCTGCTTGAACGCCTGCAAATTGAAGTATTGTTGTAAATATAAATACTGTTGCGATATATACAACAGGGATCCTCCAGGATATTACCTTTCTTATTATAAGGTAAAGACCGCCTATAATAAGAGCTATGGCACAGGTCTCGCCTATGGTACCGCCTGTATTTCCCACAAGTCCTTGTATAAGCGTTGCGCCTGCTGTTCCTGTCTGCTTTATGGAAGCAAGAGGAGTTGCATATGTAGCTGCGTCTATGCCTGCCTTAGCCATAAAGCCTGTGGGACCGAAGGCTGAGCCGCTCATAAGAGTAGGGTATGACGCAAGCAAAAATGCACGTCCTGCAAGAGCAGGGTTTATAAAGTTCTGACCTAAACCGCCGAAAAGCTGCTTTGCTATTATTATTGCAAAGAATGCGCCTACAACAGGCATTACGAATATTGCAATAGGGTGAGAGTCAAAGCTCAGAGCGGGAAGGTTCATAGCCAGCAAAAGACCTGTGACAACAGCGGAAAGATCCTTTATTGTGTTAGGCTTTTTAGCTATGGCGTTGTATATTGTTTCGGCAGCAATGGCTGCAATGATACACATGGCTATCTCTATAGCTGCCGTAATGCCGAAGAATATAATACCCATTACAGCTGCGGGCACAAGACCTATTATTACATCTCTCATAACGCTTGAAACGGTTTCATTAGAGCGAATATGAGGAGATGATGATACCATTAAATTATTGTCCATTTTTTTGTCCTCCTTTATTTCTTTCTCTTAGAAGCCATTACTTCGCCTCTGTATGCTATTATAGTCTGCGCAAGATGCCTTTTGGCAGGACATACGAATGAGCATGAGCCGCACATTATACAGTCTAAGCCGTGATGAGCCTCAAAGGCTGCCATATCTGAGGCAAGAGCGTCCTGATTAAGATTAAGAGGCATAAGTCCCATAGGACATGCGCCTACACACTTGCCGCATCTTATACAGTTGCTTTCAGGCGGAAGGGTCGCTGACTCTCTTGTCAGGCAAAGGAGAGCAGATGAAGTCTTTATAAAGGGAACGTCGGTAGAGTATATAGCCTTACCCATCATAGGACCGCCTGCTATTATCTTGCCGGGCTCTTCCTTGAAGCCGCCTACGGCATTTATAAAGTCGTTCATATTCATACCTATTCTTACCTGATAGTTACCGGGCTTGTTTACAGCGTCCCCTGTAAATGTAACTATTCTTCTCATAAGAGGTCTGTCCTTGCATACGGCTCTTTCCACAGCAAGCACAGTATCTACATTGTCTACTATACAGCCTGCTGATGCAGGGAGCTTGCCTGATCCCACCTCTCTGCCTGTTACGGCATATATAAGCTGCTTTTCTGAGCCCTGTGGGTACTTTGTGAGAAGGGCTACGACCGAAATATTGTCATGACCTTGAACAGCCTTTACCATTGCGTCGATAGCGTTTTGCTTATTGTTTTCAATAGCGATATAGCCGTGAGCGCCCGGGTGGAGCTTGAGCATTATTGCAAGACCCTGTACAAGTCTGTCTGTTTTCTCAAGCATTACTCTGTGGTCTGTAGTCAGGTAGGGTTCGCATTCCGCTGCATTTACTATTATTGAATCGATTTTGTCTGCAGGAGGAGGATTAAGCTTGATATGTGTAGGAAAGCCTGCGCCGCCTAAGCCTACGATACCTGCATTCTTGATCTTGTCCAGTATTTTTTCTCTTGTAAATGACTCAAAAGCCGTATCCTTGCCAAGAGAAGGATCTTCTTCAAAAAGACCGTCGTTTTCAATTATTATCGACTGTACCATAGTACCGCCGGGAGTAAGCATAGGCTTTATATCCTTGACAGTACCCGATACCGATGAGTGTATAGGTGAGCACATAAAGGCTTCCGCTTCGGCAATTTTCTGACCAAGAAGAACTCTGTCGCCTTTAGCAACAATAGGGCTGGCGGGAGCGCCTATATGCTGGCTCATCGGAAAAACCATTGTTGCGCCTTTTTCCGGCATGATTATCTCGATAGGCTTATCTTCGGTATACTCTTTGCCTTCCGGCGGATGAATACCACCTATTTTAAAGGTTTTAAGATTCATATCTATTTTCCTCCTTACTTAAGGATATTTAGTCTGATAATATGCCTGACTGCCAATCAGACTGTCCTTAGATTTTACCTTAAATAATATAATACAATATTTTACATAAAAATACAAGGGTTTAAAGTATATTTTTTGTGTTAAATATATAACAAATTTCAGGTTCCGTTGTATATTCTTACTATTTTTGTCGGAATTAAGGTCTGTTTTATGATCGATATTTGCATTTTTTACAACTTATGCTTTATAACGATATGTTTTTCCTGTTTTGGAGCATAGCGACAAAATGTACTGCGTAAGCAGTAAAAGGCAAGGCATTTTAGGAAAAACATAGAGTATATTGAAAAAAATATTTCTATAGTATAACTTATGCTTGTATTTAACTTATCTGAAGGTAAAAATGGAGCTTGTTCCGATTTTTATCGAAGATAAGTTAACGATATGTTTTTCCTGTTTTGGAGCATAGCGACAAAATGTACTGCGCAAGCAGTAAAAGGCGAAGCATTTTAGGAAAAACATAGAGTATATTGAAAAAAATATTTCTATAGTATAACTTATGCTTGTATTTATAATTAAATTATAATAAAATTATATATACATTTAAGCAAAAAAGGAGTGTAAACATGAAGGTAGCAAGCTTTACAATAGACCATGACAGACTGGAAAGAGGAATATACGTATCACGAAAGGACAATGTGGGAAGCGAAACGCTGACCACATTCGATATAAGAATAAAAAAGCCAAATACAGAGCCCTGTATGGATACGGCAGCTATACATACTCTCGAGCACCTTATGGCGGTATATCTGAGAGGTGATAAGGAATGGGCGGACAGGACAATATATGTAGGTCCTATGGGCTGTAGAACAGGCATGTATGTTATATTCAAGGGAGAGCTGACATCGGAAGATGTGATCGATATAATGAAGAGGACATTTAAATACATAATGGATTTTGAAGGCGAGGTCCCGGCTGCCTCCTCTAAGGAGTGCGGCAACTACCTTGATCACAACCTTGAATATGCAAAATGGGAGTGCCGCAGATTCTATGAGGAAATTCTGCTGAATTTAAAGGCTGAAAACCTTAATTATCCGTCATAATTTTTTTTAAGCGGTACTTGAAAAACAGAAGGTTTAGGGTTATAATAGGTTATTATCCATTTGTTGTAAATTGTAATATCGGGGGTGACATTATGAGCGAGACCGATTATTCTAAGCAGGTAGAAAATTTATATCAGGAATTACTTGACGAGATCAAGAGGTATCACCCGTCAAAGGATCTTTCTATGGTGGAGAAGGCCTATAAGCTTGCCTGTGAAGCTCATGGAGATCAGAAGAGAAAATCCGGCGAGCCGTATATTATCCACCCCTTAAGCGTTGCAAAGATACTTGCGGAGCTGGAGTTGGATCTGGAAAGTATAGTTGCGGGACTTCTTCACGATGTGGTAGAGGATACTAAGTATACCCTTGAGGATATTGCCGAAATGTTCAACGATGACGTTGCACAGCTTGTAGACGGCGTTACAAAGCTTGAAAAGTTTGCCTATTCCTCAAAGGAGGAGTTTCAGGCTGAGAATTTCAGAAAAATGTTCCTTTCAATGGCAAAGGATATAAGGGTAATACTTATAAAGGTCGCCGATAGGCTTCACAACATGAGGACTCTAAAGTATCACAGACCCGAAAAGCAGAAGGAAATAGCTCAGGAAACGCTGGATATATATGCTCCTCTTGCAGACAGACTTGGTATTTCCAAGATAAAGACCGAGCTTGAGGATCTTTGCTTAAGATACCTTGAGCCTGAGGCATATTACGATCTTGTGGACAAAATACACAGAAAGCAAACCGAGAGAGAGGAATATGTCCGCAAAATAGTTGAAGAAATAAAGGAAAAGTGCGAAGCTGCGGGAATAAAGTGTACCGTAAGCGGCAGACCAAAGCATTTTTTCAGCATATATAAGAAAATGCATACAAAGAACAAGACTCTTGACCAGATATTCGATCTCTTTGCGGTAAGGGTGCTTGTTGAAAGCGTAAAGGACTGCTATGGCGTATTAGGCGTTGTGCATGAGGCATATACTCCTATGCCCAATCGTTTCAAGGATTATATAGCTATGCCTAAGGCGAATATGTATCAGTCCCTTCACAATACTCTTATAGGTCCCGACGGTCTTATATTTGAGATACAGATAAGGACTTATGAAATGCATAAGACGGCGGAGTACGGCATTGCCGCTCATTGGAAGTACAAGAAGGGCATTACGGAGGGCGTAGAGGACAGCTCTGAGGACGCTAAGCTGTCATGGCTTCGTCAGATATTGGAATGGCAAAGGGATATGTCAGACAACCACGAATTTATGGACACCATAAAGACGGATTTGAACGCCTTTAGCGAAAATGTATTTTGCTTCAGCCCAAGAGGAGAGGTCATTTCCCTTACGGAAGGCTCTACTCCCGTTGACTTTGCCTATGCCATACACTCAGCTGTAGGCAATACTATGGTAGGCGCAAGAGTCAACAACAGGATAGTGAATTTTGACTATGTGCTTAAAAACGGCGACAGAGTCGAAATAGTAACATCACAGAATACAAAGGGTCCAAGCCGAGATTGGCTCAAATTTGTAAAGACAAGTCAGGCTAAATCCAAAATTAATCAATGGTACAAGAAATTAAATAAGGAAGAAAATATAGTAAGAGGCAGGGAGCTTCTGGAAAGAGAAGCAAAGAGAAAGAACTACAACCTTGCGGATATACTGACTCCTAAGGCTATGGAAGCCGTTCTGGAGCGTTACAGCTTTAGGGATTGGGATTCCATATGCGCTGCCGTAGGTCATGGCGGTCTAAAGGAAGGTCAGATAATAAACAAGCTTTACGACATATATGAAGCAGAGCTTAAAAAGACTAAAACTGCTCAGGAAATACTTAAAGAGCAGGAGGAAACGATAAAAGCCCATATAGAAAGCTCTCAGGCTGAACAGACTCATAGGAAAAAAAGCAAGAGCGGTATTTTTGTACACGGCATAGGAGATATAGAGGTAAGGTTTTCAAAGTGCTGTTCTCCCGTACCGGGAGATGAAATAGTAGGCTTTGTAACAAGGGGCAGAGGTGTGTCCATACACAGGACCGACTGTGTGAACATAATAAACCTAAGCGAAGAGGAAAGAGAAAGACTTCTGGAAGCGGAATGGACTGTTGACAAGACCACATCAGGCTCCTATTCGGTAGATATAAGGATATTTGCAATAGACAGAGACAGCCTTACATTTGATATACTTAAAATAGTTATTGACGAGAACCTTTCTGTCAACAATATAAATGCCAGACCTATCAAGAATGGAAAGGCAGTTGTGGATCTGAGCCTTAAAATAAGCAATGTGGAACAGCTTGAGATATTCTGCAACAAGGTAATGAATGTAGGCGGAGTAGAAAGTATAGAAAGAGTGAATGCCTGATGCGAGTTGTATTACAGAGGGTAAAAAGCGCAAGCGTAACGGTAGACGGCAATGTCACAGGAAATATCGGCAAGGGTATATTGGCTCTTGTGGGAATGAATAAGGGCGACAATGCCGATACATTTAAATGGATGCTCAATAAGCTTGTGAATATAAGGATATTTGAGGACGAAAACGACAAGATGAACCTGTCGATCTCGGATCTGGATTACGGTCTTTTGCTTGTGCCTAATTTCACTATATATGCTGACGCACGCAAGGGCAACAGACCTTCCTTTGCTATGGGTGCAGGACCTGAGGAGGCAAGGGAGAGCTTTAATAAATTTACCGAATATGCCAAATCGAATTTCCCTAATGTGCAGACAGGCGTATTCCAAGCGTATATGCAGGTAGAGCTTGTAAACGATGGTCCAATAACGATACTGCTGGACAGCGATAAGCTGTTTTAGACAGCCGGGCTTAATATCGACCCTACAGTCAGTTACGTTCAAAAACAAAATACATCAGACCCATACAGCACAAGTCGGAAAAAAGGTGATACTATGTCCAACAATATATATGATACACTTATAAAGGAAAAGAAGTACAATTACAAGGGCGGACTGTATCACAATACTCAGATAGGCTTTGCATATAACTCCGAAAAGCTGGAGGGCAGTTCCCTTACAGAAAGACAGACAAGGTATCTTTTTGAAACAAGGAGTTTGCTTACAGAGGGAGAAAGCCTTGTTCCAAAGGATCATATCACAACTATGGACAACCATTTTGTGCTGTTTAATTATATGCTGGATACAGCTATGGAGCCTTTATCCGAAGATATTATAAAGGAATACCACAGAATACTGTATATGGGTACAGACGAAGGCAGAGAAAAGGATTTTGCCATAGGCGATTATAAAAAAATAAGCAATACGATAGGCTATTTTATAGAAACTACAGAACCACAAAACGTAGAAACCGAAATGAAAAGACTTGTAAGCAGTTATAATGCCATTGAAAAGATTGGATTTAATGATGTCGTAGACTTTCATTACGGCTTTGAGAAAATACATCCTTTTCAGAATGGCAACGGCAGAGTCGGAAGAATGATAATGTTCAGAGAATGTCTAAGAAACCATATAATTCCCTTTGTAATAACAAATGATGTAAAGAGATTTTATACTTTAGGGCTGGACAATTACGCCAAAAATCCCCAACAGCTGAGAGAGACCTGCGCCATGTGTCAGGACAGCTATTTTGATATGTGCCATAAATTCGGCATAGATGTTTCGGGACAGGAAAGAAAATAGGAGAAGGAAAAAATGAGATTAAAGCAATTCGTATCTCCCGACATGGGAGAAAACTGTTATTTTGTAATAGATGAAGAAACCAACAAGGCGATAGTTATAGATCCCGGTGCTCAGGGTGAAAAGCTGTGCAGCGTCATAGACGCAGAAGAAATTACGGTAGTGGCAATATGCCTTACACATTGCCATTTTGACCATGCGGGAGCCGTTATGGATATAAAAAGGCATACAAATGCTCCCATATTTATATGCAAGGGAGAAGAGGAAACGGCAGGCAGTACCGTGTACAATCTTTCCGCTATGTTTGGCAGACCTTTTACAATACCATATGACAGGGTACTTGAAGAAGGTGAAAAATTCAGTTTTGGCTCTCTTGTATTCAGCACTATACTTACGCCGGGCCATACGCCGGGAGGCGGTTGTTTTTACTTTGAGAAAGAGGGAGTGCTCTTTTCGGGAGACACTCTTTTCTGCATGAGCGTAGGCAGAACGGACTTTCCTGGAGGAAGCGTTTCACAGCTTACGGACAGCATAAAAAACAAGCTTTTTACATTGCCCGATAACACAAGGGTGTACAGCGGTCACGGCAATGACACCACAATAGGCTTTGAAAAAGAACACAATAGTTTTATATACTAGGAGAAGCGATGTATTATGTAATAAAGGGACATGATTTCATAGACGAAACCGTGTCCGTGCTTATGATATTCTATCCCAATGACAAATATATACAGAGTGAAAGCACAGCGGAGGGTATTACCCTTGTAAGTACTTTTGACGGAAATACCGCAAAAGCACAGCTCTATATTGAGGGCGCCCTTAAGGCAGAGGACAGCGAGATCGCCGAAAACAGCCATCGTTCCGAGATAAAGAGAGTTGTAGGTCTGTCTATAGCAATGGCTGTCAATTCAATTATGAATATATCTCTTCCATGGGGAATACTTACCGGAGTAAGACCTGCCAAGCTCATAAGCGAGGGCTGGAACGAAGGCAAAGCTACTGATGAAATAACGAAAGAGCTGAATAAAAAATATCTTGTAAGCCTTGAAAAGCTCAGGCTTATGACAGAGGTAGCAGAGGAAGAGAAAAAAATAGTGGAGTCGGGAAGGGGCAAAATAGGTCTGTATATAGGCATACCCTTTTGTCCTACAAGATGTCTTTACTGTTCCTTTACATCATATCCTCTTAAGCAGTATTCCGCTAAGGTAGACAGCTATCTGGACTGCCTTATAAGGGAAATGGAGTTTACAAGACAGTTTACAGACAGCAGAGAGCTTGAGAGCATATATATCGGAGGAGGTACGCCTACATCACTTGATGAAGCTCAACTTGACAGGCTGTTAAGCGCTGTGGAAAATAATTTCGGTATACCTGAGGAATATACTGTGGAAGCCGGCAGACCCGATACTCTCACAAGAGAAAAGCTGAGGATACTTAAAAGTCACAATGTCACAAGAATTTCCATAAATCCTCAGACCCTTAACGACAGCACACTTGAGCTTATAGGAAGAGAGCATACTACTGCTATGTTCCTCAATGCCTTTGAAATGGCAAGAGAAGAAGGTCATGACCATATAAATACAGATATTATACTGGGACTTCCCGGCGAAGGCGAAAGGGAGGTAATAAACACGATGGAGGGGCTTGTAAGGCTTTCTCCCGAAAGCATTACCGTACATACCCTTGCCGTTAAGAGAGCTTCAAGACTTAAGGAAACTCTTGAGAAATATTCTATGACAAGCGCTTGTGATATGGAAAAATATATCGACATATCAAGAGGGTATACGGAAAAAATGGGAATGCGCCCTTATTATATGTACAGACAGAAAAATATGGTAGGAAATTTTGAAAACGTAGGCTACTGCAAGGAAAACTGCCAATGTATATACAATGTGCAGATAATGGAGGAAAAGCAGAGCATAATCGCTCTCGGCGCAGGCGCTTCCACAAAGACGGTAGACCCTGCAACCGATCAAATAGAGAGAATATTCAATGTTAAAAGCGTTGATGACTATATAACAAGGATAGATGAAATGTTGGATAGGAAAAAGGCTCTGAAAAGTATGCTTTAAATAATATTGCAGAGCTTTTGCGTTATGCCTCAGTATTGCACATAAAGGCAATTACGGCATACAGTTCCTTGCTTTATAATACAGGCTTGCGCAAACGGTTATATTTACGGCGTAACCAACAAAGCACATTTTATAAAAACGTGTTATTATTAAAGCAGAGGAAAATTATGCATTAATAAAATGAGGTGGAAATATGGCAGAAATAAGAAAGAAGGATAAAGACAGACTTTTTGCAGGCTATGACAATGAATACGAAAAGCTGGCATTTGGTGAGAAAAGCACCGAAAGCGAAAATATGCGCTTAGGTATGAGAGAGCTGGCGGCGGAATTCAGAGATGTTTTCGGCATAAGGGATACAGACGAAATGCCTCTTAGCCAAAGGATAAAAAAGATACTGGACAGCATAACGGTAGACGGTGAAGGCTATAACTTTTTAAGACCCGGCGGCTGGCTTGATGACGAAGCGGCAATGGCGTGCGCTATGGCAAGAATAAAGAGAATGGCTGTTTACGGTCAGAATCCCAAAAGCAGCGACGGAGTTTATCATATAGTGTATCTGGAACCTGAAAGCGACAGTTATAAGGCTTTGGGCAACGGCATTGACGATATTGAAATACCGCCGAAGCCCCAACCTCCCAGGAGAAAGTTTTTATTTACGGACGAGAAAGATGCCATACGCTATGAAAAAGAGATGGCAAAATATAATGACACCTTAAAGGAACAGAAAAGGATAGACGCTATCAAAAAAAATAATGAAAAATATGTAGAAAAGGCTGAAAAAGAGGCGGAATCCGTAAAAAAGACAAACGAGCACTTTGAAAACAACGCCGTAAGGAATATGAATATACATGACCTTATGGCAGACAAGAACGGAAACAAAGGCTCTCTTAAGCAGCGCCTTGAGGACGTCAAATCCTATACACGCAGAAATTCAAAGGAATATAACGAATTTCTGAAATCTCTTGACAGTATAAACAAGCTGTGGGAAATGCCTAATAACAAGGAAAACATAAAGGCTATGTTTCAGGCCTATGAAAGACTTGAAAAGGCATGTAAGGTATATCTTGACAAAAATTCTTCTCCCCGTCGTACAGATATGGGCGAGAAAAGAATAGACATAGTAAGAGATGTGCTCAATCTCCAGCGCCGTGAGAAAAAGGAACTGGAGGGCTATTACAATACATTTGCCGCATCACCCGAGGAACGCATATTAGGCGATTGTGTTGAAAAGGCGAGATATGTGGAGTTGAATGAAAAGGAACACAAGCTCAGCAGAATAGGAGCAGGTACAAGTGTAAGATTACATATAGAGGGTAAAAACATAAACGGTATATTTACGGAGGAAAAGGCTGAAAAGTTTATGGGATTTGAGGGCATTATACTGAGAAACCTGCAAAATGCCAAAAATATCCCTCAGTCGGTAGCGGGAAAAATATGCGACTATTCCAACCTTGCGACCAAAGGCTTTTCGCTTACCATCATTCATAATACCGAAGAGGTTTATAAATTCCTTACAGACAACAATATTATAATGAGTAATAATATTGAAGCAGAAAAACAGCAATGGAAGAATTTTGCCGAAAATCTTTCCGCAGGGATCCATCAGCTGGACAAAAATAATACCTATAGCGGCTTTACGGCAGTAGATGTTTTGGAAAAGGCTATAAATGAACACGCTCCTGCCCGGTACAAGGAAGTTCTTAATAAATACAAGGACAGTTTTAAATTTTACAATAACATATCCAGCCGTAGTGTTTCCTTAGAGGAAAAGCTCAAATACCTTAGTTCACAGGAGGTTCAGGTATGCAATAAGTCCGATATTAAAAGCGGTCCCGTAAGAAAGGATCTGGAGCAATTCCTGAAGGATGTTTCACTTGAAACCAATTCGCAAAAAATTGCCATAATCTCAGGCATTGATTCAGAAAGACGTATTGACCTTAATACAAGAAATATAGCCACGTCCGTACTGGCAGAGCTTATAGGCTGCCCAAGCGTTGTTGCAAAGACGGAAAAGGCAACCGTCGTCACTATGGACGGAAAGACCAGAGAGGGCATATTTATGGAGTATGTACAGGGAAAGGAAGGCGGCAGTCTGGATCTTGACATTGATCAAAAAATAGATATGGATAAAAAACCCAACGGCGGACTCAAGAAAAAAATAGCCGACCTTCAGGTACTGGACAGCCTTTGCGGACAGACGGACAGGCATCTGAACAATATTATGTTCCAAACAGACAAGGACGGACTTGTATCTGATATAAAGGGTATTGACAACGATATGAGCTTCGGTATAACAAAGCTGAATACACAAGGCTATCACAGCATAAATCTCGGCGCCATAACACATATAGACGAAACAACTGCAAATAATATCAAAAATCTCAACAAGGAGATACTGGAATATAAGATGAAGGACCTTCTTGTGCAGAAGGAAATAGATTCTCTTTGGGACAGAGTGAGAGTAATGCAGGCATGGTTGACCGATCCCCGTGTTACTATCGTGCCTACGGACAAATGGAAGGACAAAGAATGGGGCGAGCTTGCAAAGGGCATAACCAGGCCTGTGGAAGTGATCGAAAAAGGAAAGACCAGAACATATGAGGAGGCTGACCTCCATAACTCAAACCTCTTTTATAAAGTAGGCTTAAGGGCACTACCCAATGGAAGGCTCTATTTGTGTCAGCCTCAAACCGAAGATAAAAAGAGAGAGTATATGAGAGGGATAAAAGACGCAAGGACATTTGAAAACGAAAAGCTTGCGGAAATAAGAGCAATTGATAACGAAAGGCAGACACAGGCTCCGCCTGTTCGGACTGTCCCGACTCACGGCGGAGGCGGCATGGGTATGGGGTAATAATACATAACGGATCAAGGACATGGGACTTGCCGTTATGCAGGTCTTATGATCTGCTTTTATAACCACGATAAAAAGGAGAAACAAAATGGCTGAAAACAAAATAAAGCCCCGTATACTTACGGGATTTATGGAGCTGCTCCCCGCAGACCAAATATTGTTCAACAAAATATACGATACCATAAGAGGAGTTTATGAAAGCTTTGGCTTTCTTCCTCTTGACACCCCTGTAATAGAGCTTTCCGAGATCCTTCTTGCCAAAGCTGGAGGAGAAACGGAAAAGCAGATATATCGCTTTAACAAGGGCGACAACGACCTTGCGCTGAGATTCGACCTTACTGTGCCTCTTGCAAGATATGTTGCACAGCACAGCGGAGAACTGACATTTCCCTTCAAGCGCTATCAGATGAGCAAGGTGTACAGAGGTGAAAGACCTCAGAAGGGTCGTTTCAGAGAATTTTATCAATGCGATATAGACATAATAGGAAATGAAGAGCTAAGTCTTGTATACGACGGTGAGATACCGGCGGTAATTTACAATATTTTCAGAAGGCTTGACTTCGGCAAGTTTACCATAAGGCTTAACAACAGAAAGGTACTGAACGGCTTTTTCGAGGCTCTTGACCTTTCTGATAAGATAACCGATATTCTGAGGACCATTGACAAAATAGACAAGATAGGTGCCAAAAACGTTACGGAAGAGCTTGAAAAGCTTGAAATAGACAGCGGAAAAATCGATAAAATAATGAGCTTTATTTCAATAACAGGCACAAATAACGATAAAATAAAAGCCCTTAAAGCAATGGGCATCGATAGTGAAAAATTTGCAGAGGGCGCTGACGAGCTTGAAAAGGTAATAGGCTATATGAGGGCCTTCGGCATAGAGGAGGACTATTTTGAAATAGATCTTACCATAGCAAGAGGTCTTGACTACTATACAGGCACAGTTTACGAAACAGTACTTGACGATTACAGAAATC
This sequence comes from uncultured Clostridia bacterium, assembly GCA_947589405.1. Lineage (GTDB taxonomy): Bacteria > Bacillota > Clostridia > Lachnospirales > CAG-274 > CANPXH01. Next base: position 13,642 of record CANQBT010000042.1, read on the forward strand.
TGGGAAGCGTATGCTCAGGGGGACGTTATGACAATCTTACGGAATACTATACCAATACAAAGCTTCCGGGAATAGGTATATCCATAGGACTTACAAGACTTTTCTCACAGCTTAAGGAAGCAGGTATAATAGAAGCGGAAAGCGCAAGTCTTGTAAAGGCTCTTGTAATACCTATGGGCGTTGATATGGAATATACCCTGAGAGCAGCGGGCAATATAAGAAATGCGGGAATACCTGTTGACGTATACTATGGGGAAAAGGGCATGAAGGCCAAAATGAAATATGCCAATAAGCTTGGCATACCCTATGTTGTAATAATAGGCGAGGACGAGGTAAACAGCAATACCGTCACACTTAAGAACATGAATACAGGCCAACAGAAAAGCGTAGCTGTAGACAATATAGCAGATGAAATAAAGACACAGGAAAGGATGTAATAAAGATGGCAGAATTGATGCAGGGCATAAAGAGAAGCTGTTACTGCTGTGATGTAAACGAAGGCATGACGGGACAGGAAGTAACTCTTATGGGCTGGGTAAGCAGAAAGAGAGAATTTTCACACTTTTCATTTATACTTTTAAGAGACAGAACAGGCATAGTACAGGCAGTTGTGGACAGAGACAGCTGTTCACGGGAGGTTGCCGACAAGGATAAGGAAATAAGGGGAGAGTATGTCGTAGCCGTTACGGGAAAGGTAGCGTTAAGGACTCCCGAAAATATAAATCCCAATATGAAAACGGGAAAGGTAGAGGTAAATGTAGAGAGTATGAAAATACTTTCAGAATCCGATACACCGCCTTTCCAGATAGAGGAAAGCGTAAATGTCAGTACAGAGCTGAGATTAAAGTACAGATACCTTGATCTGAGAAGGCCTAATGTAGCCGAAAATATAATATTAAGGCATAAGCTATGCCAAATAGTAAGACAGTTCCTTTCAGATGAGGGCTTTATTGAGATAGAAACGCCTATGCTCACCAAGTCCACTCCCGAAGGCGCAAGAGATTACCTTGTGCCCAGCAGAGTTCACCCGGGCAATTTCTATGCTCTTCCTCAGAGTCCCCAGCTTTTCAAGCAGCTTCTTATGGTATCGGGCTTTGATAAGTACTTCCAGATAGCTAAGTGCTTCAGAGATGAGGACCTGAGAGCGGACAGACAGCCTGAATTTACGCAGATAGATATGGAGCTTTCATTTATAGAGCAGGACGATATTATAGATGTAAACGAAAGACTTATAAAGAAGGTATTCAAGGAATTAAAGGGCATAGATATTCCAACACCTTTCCTCAGAATGCCCTACAGCGAGGCTATGGAGCGCTTTGGTTCGGACAAGCCCGATATTCGCTTCGGCATGGAATTACAAAACATTACGGATATAGTAGACGGTTCCGATTTTGGCGTATTCCAGAACGCCATAAATGCAGGCGGTTCCGTAAGGGGTATAAATGCTGAGGGCTGCGGCTCCTTCCCAAGAAAGAAAATAGATTCTCTTGTTGATGTTGCAAAGACATACGGCGCAAAGGGCCTTGCATGGATAGTAGTAAACGAAGAGGGCTTCAAGACTACTATTTCCAAATTCTTTACAGATGATAAGATAAACGAGATAATAGCACGCTTTGGCGCAAAGGCGGGAGATCTTATACTCCTTTGCGCAGACAAAAACAGCGTAGTATTTGACGCATTGGGC
>CANQBT010000043.1 GCA_947589405.1 uncultured Clostridia bacterium
CTATATTGCATTGTTTTTATTGGAGATACTCCTTATTACTGTAATTCCTTTTCATTTTCTATTAGGTCGTTATTGCTGTAAGGATTTAAAACTCCGTCGGCATATCTTTCTTTGGGGAAAGGTATATATGGCAAGGAATTAAACTGTTCACAAACCTCATCTGCAAGAAATCCGCCTATTTTTGTAAGCTTTACGACATTGCCGTCGTCCTCTATAAGACCGTATTCTTTAAGCAGATCAATTTTTGTCTGATTTAAACTGTCAAATTCAATACCTGTTCTCTGTAAAAATTCTCTTTTTCTGACATCACGATTCTTAAGAGGAAGAACTATAGCCCAACGCACTTGTTCATTAAGAGGTCTGACATAACCTCTGTTTATAGGCAGAAGCCCCTTGTCTATATAGTCGTAATATTCATTAAAATCATATACATTTATGTCAAACCTATCTCTGTAGCTTGAAAAGCCCGTTAAGCCAAAGCCAACTTGGTCATATTGATTACAGCATTGATTATACGCATAATGAGAAAATACCTTCTTTGTTTTGCTGTATACTCTGCGCAAATTTTCATGAAAACCGTTTGCTTCAAGAATATCTACGGCTATCTGCTTCATCATCATTGTGGTTTCAAAATCGGGAATATCGGTCTTGCCGCTTCCTCTGACTAATTTATTTATAGCGCCCTGATAATCTCCGTATGCTTTTACCTTAAGCCTGTAAAGCTGTATTTCGCCTACAGGGAACTGAACCGCTTTTTCCATAACGTCGATCCAGTTGTCAATAGTTTCGCCGGGATGACCGTAAATAAATTCGATATTTACATCAAATCCATATTCTACAGCCTTGTATATTGATTCCTCAGCTTCTTTGACGGTGTGTGGTCTGTTCATAGCCTTAAGTACATCATCATCTAAAGACTGGATACCTATTGTGAGCCTTGTTATGCCATGCTTTTTCATTATTTCACAGCGTTTAGTGCCGTCCTCACCTATTATTGAATTTGGGTCAAGATCAACATTATACTGACGACAGGCACTCATATCGACTCGTTTGCCAAATTCTGTAAGGAAATGATCCAAAAGCTCGGGCTTTAAATAAGTAGGCGTACCTCCGCCAAGAAGTATTGATCTTGGCTTTATCTTGTCTATGCCAAAACGTTTTCTGTAAATATCGATTTCCCTTATAAGATATGATATATATTTTTCCTTTTCATCGTTGTTGTCGCCAACCATACCGGGATAATGACAGAACAGACAATGTCTTATGCAAAATGGTATATGCACATAAATATCCATCATTCCGTCTTTGGGGAGAGTAAATGTTTTGAAATATTCATCTACATCTATAAGCGGATATTCGGTAATTGGCGGATAATGTACTGACGGCACAAAATCACCATCATCGCATATTAGTCCCAATTTTTGATAATACTTTACTTTTGCCAATGTTTCTTGGGCAGACTCTATTAATTTTTCTCGATTGATTTTTACAAATTTCATTTTTACTCCTTATTCGTACTTATAAAATGCTGAACTATATATTATATAAATAATCTGAATGACAAAGGTATCCATAATGCCGATACGACTATCATACACAGCTGTACCCATACCGTAGCTTTAGGCAGCTCAAACATAGTAAATGCTTTTTGATCGTATGCTACTACCATAACAGTATCGAGCGGGAACAGGTAACAATTACATACGCACATACTGCATGTCATTGCTGCCATCATAGGATCGACTCCTGTTTTTTGCGCAAGCATAATTGCTATTGGCACAAGCACGGTTACTGCGGCAGGTGCTACCGGGACAAACAGCAGGAAAATAAACGTGATCGTCGCAAACATTGCTGTTACAATAATGCTGCTTGACGGAAGAGAGGAGGGCATAATAGAATTTATGAAAAAGCTGCAAAGCCCTGTATTTGTAGCCGCTGCTGCCACAGAGATCATTGCACCTGCAATAAAGAATGTAGGCCAGCTAACACAGTTGACAAATTCCTCCCATGTCAGTATGCTTTTACTTGGTACAAACATAAGCGCTAGTGCTATAATTGCCGTTACGGTTATATTTATTGATGGTATCCATGAGCTTAATATCCATGCCGAGATCGTGCATAAAAGTAAAATAACGATATAAATATCCTTTTTTGAGGATCTTTTATTGTTCCTCATACTATTTAAATATCCTTCTATGGCTGTTTCGGAAAGTTCTGCGGGCTTATATACAAGCCTGACTATCAGAAAGCTTGCGCAGATCATTATCAGCGATAATGGTATCCCTACTGCCATCCAGTCAATAAATCTAACATTTATATCCGCATATTTTTCAAGCATGTCCATACATATCAGATTTATACTTGAGCCAGCAGGCGTCATAAGACCGCCTATCATACTTGACAGCGTAAGACAAATCATAAAAGTTCTTCTGCTGCGCTTTCTGTCATTTTCATTGTCATAAAAGCTCATCAGCTTTTCGGCAAAAGGCAAAAAAAGTATTACTGCCGCAACATTTGATATAAAAGCAGACATTATAGCGTTTACAAGCATAAAGGCGAATATGAACGAATGGATATTCTTCTTGCATACACCAAGTATTTTTGTCAACACCTTTTCTGTTACTGAGGATTTTTGCACGCCAAGAGAAATACCAAATGATGCCAATGTAAAGTATAAAATATGGTTGCTGTATCCTCCGAATGCTTCTGTTATGCTTTCCACACAGCCTGTAGAAAAGAGCAATGCAGATGAGATAAGACAAGTAACGCAAATGTTGAAGGATTCAAACAGTAACAGAAATTGAGTTGCCAGCAATACACCTAAGGTGTGTACTGCCGCATCGCTTAAACCATCTATATGTATAATGTGAGTTATAACAAGAGAAAAAGCAGCCGCAATTATACCAAACCATTTTAACTTGTTGTTGCTCACAAGATCATCCCCTTTGTCGATTGTCAAGCAGACCCGATAATATCCTTCCCTGTTTGGGCTTAAGAATAATTGCCGCAGCACAGAAGTGGGCTTCTGATCCTGCCGCATCTACCAGTTTATAAAGCCAGTCTTCGGCAGAAATTGAATCCGCAAGTGTTTTTTCCATAGTTTCCGTAGAAACAAGGCTTGTGAGCTTGTCCGAACAAAGCAGAAAAGCGTTTTCACCCTGCTTTGCTTCAAAGGGTTCACTTATATATGCTTTATAATCAAGCCTCGAACCTATCAGAGGATAATCTCTATTATCCGAGACGTTATTCAGTACACCGTCTACGAAGCAATAAATATGTGAATCTCCGCTTATAACGTACCGAAATCGGTCCTTCATCATAAAAAGCATAACCGCATCACAGCAGAAAGGCTTATCCTTATCGTGTATCATATAAAGTCCTTTGTTTGCGGCATCTGTTATAAAGCTTATGGCCTTGTCCTCGATAGAGGGCCTTTTTACATAAAGCTGAGTAACTATATCCGCCAGGACTCCTGCAGAACTGCTATCCTCGTTAGTCCCTTTCTGTGTTGCGCTCACGCATATCATCATCGGGCCTTTCATCACGCATCGGGTCCCATGTATCATCTGCCCCTCTTCCATCTTGCCTGCGTAAATTGCGTAAGGACTTTTCCTGTTTTCTTTCATTTCCTATCTCCTTTCGAGGTTCAGGAGCTACATATCCTTCCTCTTGCTCAAATATAAGCACAAAACGCTGCATAATTGCAGACCATCTGCTTACAAGTCTGAAGCCGTATTTTCCAAGCTGCGCAATTATAAGCTCAGGCTTAATTCCCGGTCCGTAATAGGAGGGCACACCTTCAGGGGTCACATTGTTGTCAACAATTATCAATCTGCCTCCCTTTCTGAGTGCTTTATGGATACTTGCCACAAACTCATCCTTGACAAATTCTATATCTGTAATATAAACCGCATGATACATTGAGCACATAAAAACAACATCAACGCTGTTTTCTTCAAGGCAGGCATCATTCATTTTTGCAACAACTGTTTCTATATTTTTAATGTTGTATTTTTCAACAAAATTTTCCAAAAAGCTAAGAGAATTTTTACTTATTTCGGTTGCATATACCTTTCCCTCGCTGCCTACCGCCTTTGAAAATTCCCATGTGAAAAATCCGGGACCACAGCCTATATCCGCTACATTATCGCCTTTTTTGATATTACAAAATTCAAGCATTTCATATGTATGCTCCCATAAATATCTGTTTGGGTTATTGAAAATAAGGTATTCATTCCATATATTTAGAGTAGGTATAGGAAAATCCTTGCCTCTGTATTCAAAGTTAGAGTCATTTTGACAGTTGGGATCATTGGGGATTTCAAGGTCAAATTTGTAATAAAGATATTTTTTCATTCTTTCCCAGTTATTTTCTGAGAAAAATTTTAAATACATATCTGTAAGCTTATCTTCCGAGCTAACTTCTTTATTATCACTTAGCATAACTGATATAAACCACAAAAAGGCAGTATAATCATCGCCTATCCTTTCTATAGGCCAAAGCTTTGAAAAGCCTATATAAGCTTTTATCAACTTATCTTTATTATTTTCCGTAATACCCTCATACATGAGTCGTCCCCATATTTTTCCCCTTTTTGTATAGCCTGAGGTCGATGTGCCGATTATTCTGTAACGCACCAGCGAAGCTGCCGAATCAACAAAGATCTTTGAGGGATCCCCGTCTGTGTTTATAAACGGCAAAGACTTTGGTATATCCTTCATTTCAAATATAAGCACATATCTCTGAGGGGTAAACTGAAAGGTATTGATAAGCTTAAAGCCGTAATACCACAGCTGACTTATAATAAGCTTTTTGTTTATGTAGGGACCGTGATAGGGCAAATCTGAGCCATGTACAAGATCGTTATCTACGATTATAAGCTTTCCATGTGGCTTTAAGGCATTTCTTATGCTGTGTACAAAGCGATTTCTTTCTGCGTCTGTATAAGCTGCATAAACATTGTGATATAATGAACAAATATATACAACATCAACGTTTATTTTAGGGTCAAGTCCTATGCCTTCAAAGCTGCTTTCCACCACCTCTACGTTGTTTATGTTATATCTTTCAACATAGTCGTGAAGAAATTCCAGATGGCGTGGATTTGTTTCGGTAGCATAGACATAGCCTTCTTCCCCCACTATATCCGCAAACTTAAATGTAAAATATCCTGAGCCGCAGCCTACATCGGCTACCTTCATGCCTTTTTTAATATCAAATCTTTCCATATTCTCTCTTGTGCTTTCCCAACGCTCTCTGTCAGGATTGTTGAAGAGAATAAAATCCTCAAGAAATCTCATTCGAGATTTCATTTCGGTATTGTCCTTGTTGTCATCATATTCGATTATATGATATTTATAGTTGAGGTAGGTTTTGAGATTGTCAAAATCATTATCGCTCATCATATGCCAAAAGCTTGAAACAAAGGGAGTTTCTTCCCATTTTGACCTTGTATCCTTAGGAGTGAGCAAGGTCCTGCACAGCCATTCCAGAGCCGTATATTCACCGCCGAAATTTTCGTTTGGAATAAGCTCTTCATAAATGGTTATTGCTTTTTCCAGCAGCTTATTATCTCCGTTTTCCAAAAAGGAAAGTATGAGTTTTGCACACTCTATACCACCCTCTGTAATATCAAAGGAATCCAAACTGCCAAGATGTACCAATGACCGTTGATCTTCAATGGGTATTATAAGATTTTCTGTATTAGTCATATTTTATATCTCCATTCCGTTATATTGGCTTGTGAAAAGCCCATAGTATTTTCCCTTTGCTTTCATAAGCTCACTATGTGTGCCGCTTTCGCATATACTGCCATTGTCTATGACATATATTACATCGCTGTCCTTTACAGATGAAAGACGATGAGCTACGGTTATGCAGGTTTTGTCCTTTGTAATACTGTTCATAACAGTTCTGAGTCTTTTTTCCGAAGCAGGGTCAAGAGATGATGTTGCCTCGTCCATGATCAGTATCTCTGATTTTCTCAGAAAACATCTGGCAAGGCTTATAAGCTGAAGCTGTCCTCTGCTTAAAAAGGATCTGCTCTCCTCCAATACAGTATCATAACCCATAGGCAAGGCTTCTATAAGCTCAGAGATCCCTGCGGCTTCGGCTGCTTTCTTTATTTCACTTTCGGAAGCGTTATCAACACCGTAGCTTATATTCTCGTATATAGTGCCATTTATAATATAAGGCTCTTGTTGTACAAGAGTTATCATTTTTCTTATTTTTTGAGGTGACAGATATTTAAGCTCTTCACCATTTATTTTTATTGTACCTGTGTAATCCTTGTAAAAGCCTTCAAGCAAATTAATAACTGTTGTTTTGCCTGCGCCGGTTTTGCCGACAATGCCTATGTGCTGTCCTTTTTTTACAGAAAAACTCAGATCTTTGAGCACAGGTATATTTTTGTAATAGCCAAAACCGACATTTTCAATTTGTATAAAATTATTGTTATATTCAGAAGCAAAGTCCGAAATATTATCATTGCCTTGTTTCTCTGTATCGCTGTTTATGATTTCAAATACTCTTTCTGCACCTGACAGAACATTTTGGAATTGCACAAAGCATTGACCAAGATTTGTGATAGGCTCTGTAAATTGCTTTGAATACAGTATAAATGCCTGAATGGTCCCTAAAGTGACCGCATTTGAAATAGATAGCCTTGCGCCTTCTGCCACAAGCAGAAAAAAAGAAATATTGCCTGCCAAAAGAAGCAAAGGCTCTACAAGACCTTCGGTAAGCGCTACCCTTATACGTGAACGGTAAAAAGCATTGTTAAGGCTTTTCATACGCTTTTGGTCAAGCTCTGTTCTGCCGCCTTCCGCTGCGGCTCTAAAAGAAAGAATACTGTCTGATATATGTGAGTTCATATTGCCCAATGCTGCCTGTTGTTTCCTGATCTTAGTCAGAAGGATACCGGATATTAAATGACTTATAAAAACAGATATAACACCTGCTATTATTACAACAAGAGCGAGATGTATATTTTTAATAAGCATTATAACAACACAGCCTGCAATAACTGTGATAGAGGCAATGAGATCTATAATAAACTCCGGAAATGCCGAAGCGGCAAGCGTCGTATCATTTATCAAACGGCTCATAATATCTCCCTGTCTGAACCACTCAATACGTCCTGCTTTCATTTTAAGAACAGTCGAATAAGCTTTTGATCTCAACTCCTTTTCATAAGTCGTCGAAAGCTTTATACTGAGTACACCCTGTAAATATTCAACCGAAAACGACAGTACAGAAACTATTGCCAATACACCTATACTCTCAAAAAAAACATAAGCCGAATGTGTGCAAATGCTGTCTATACAGCGAGATAGTATAAGAGGAAAGCAGAGATCTGCACCTATGGATATAAAGCTTAAGCCAAGTATGGCAAGCACCATATATCTGCATGGTCTCATATATCTTAAAAGTAACGCAGCACTTTTTAAAGTATCCACAGGTCTTTGAGGAAATTCAGTACCTCCTTTGCTCTTTAACATTGTCATAAGCGCACCTCCTGTGAAGCATATAAGACCGAAAAAGCAGGGCTTTTGGCTGCAAGCTCACTTAATATGCCATATGAAATTTTACCGTCTTTTTCTATACAGGCGACTTTGTCCGCCCATTGAATGTCAAGCACTCTCTGAGTTGTGATTAATACAGTAAGATCCGGATATAAATTTCTTATATTTTGTATTATCTTTCCTTCGGAAGCATAATCAAGTGACGATGTACCGTCGTCTATGACAAGCACATCAGGAGCGCCCGCCAATGCTCTTGCTATTGCAAGCCTTTGCTTTTCTCCGCCGGAAAGGGTCGTACCCATTGAGGATATATATGTAAACTCCTTGTTTTCCAAATTGTATACGGTTTCATAAAGTTCAGCAGCCTTAAGAGCCTTTTCCATATCATCAGGCATTACATATTCTCTGCCGTATATTATGTTTTCGGCAATGCTGCCTTCAACAATATCGCATACTTTTTCCACAACAGCTATGCATTTTCTCACATCTTTAATTTTGAAATCTCTTATGTCGCAGCCATTTATAAGAACTGCGCCCTCTGTAACATCATATATTCTGTCAAGCAGTCGTGCGAAGGTAGTTTTGCCGCTGCCTGTACCGCCGCAAAGGGCAGTAAAACTGCCTGACTGTATTTTAAAATCTATATTTTTAAATATGTTTATGCCGTTAGGATAGGAAAATGAAGCCTGTCTAAGCTCAATTTCCTTTTTGCCTTTTTTCAAAGGAGTATTGCCGTCCGACATATCATTTTTAATATTCAATATCTCTGTTATTCGCATTGCCGAAGGTTTAGCCTCTGCGGCATAATTGAACAGACGACCGCTGATTATTATTGATAGAAGTATCTGTTCTGAATATGTAACAGCAGCCAATACACTACCTGCATTTACCTTGCCAAGTGAAAACTCAGCGTTGGATATTATAAGTATTGCACATATGCAGATATTGACGATAAGCATTATCATGGGATTGAACAGCGCAGATATTTTTCCTGCCTTGAGCTTAGCTTGTTTAATATCATAGACTGCCTTGTCAAAATGCTCCTCCTCTTTTTTTTCACCTATAAATGCTTTTATAAGTCTTATTCTTTTAATTGAATTAAGAAGATAGGAATTTAATTTATCGGTTTTTGCCCTTACCCTTGCAAAAAGGGGTACCGTCAAATAAATAAAAACAAAAACTGCTATCACCTGAATAAAGAGAAAGATCAGAAAAACAGTATTGAATCCCGTACTTAAATGCCACATTACAGCTATAGAGCCTGCAAGCAGGACCGCAGGCTCGACAGTCAGCTGAATAAATATGTTAAGAAATGCCGTACAGGCGTTTATATCCTCAGTAAGTCTTGTTATAAGTGAACCGCTTCCCATACTCTCAAACCTTATAAGCGACATGGAGTTGATTTTTTCGTAAAGCTCATCACGAATATCCCTTGCGAAGCTTTCGCCGGCAAAGCTGCATGCAACATTTACCAAAAAACCGCTTACAGCTATAATAAAAGCAGCTGCAAGCATTAAACCTCCCTGTCTGTATATATAGGGGAGATTTTTGTGCATAATGCCTTCATTTACAATACAGGACATAGCAAAGGGAAGATATATCTCGCCTATGCAGCATACAACAGTCATAACTGCTGAGAAAAGAGCGGCATAATTGGAATGAAGATATTTTTTTAAAATAGAGATGAGAGCGTTTGACACTAAATCACCTCTCCTCATCAAAGCTGTATTCATTTTTAAACCTACCGAAAAACAAGGCTATTCCCGTATTATTATCTCCGGAGGCTTTCTTGTTTGAAGCCACATAGTCTTTGACTCTGGCAATAAAGCTGTAAGGGGTCTTGCTAAGCTTCATATAAAAATTAAGTCTTTTAGGGCTTATATTTTCCCATATTCCGTCTGAGCATATAAAAAACTCTGCCTTTTCATCTTTTTTAATAAAGGCTTCGCCAATATCGGGTTTGACGCCGTTATTTTCCCCTATGGCTTGCCATATAACATTTTTAGAAATATCCAGGTCCAAAATATCCGCCTTGTCTTTCCACAGCTCTTTAAGACTGTGATCCTTTGTAACAGATATAAGTATTTTGTTTTTGTAAAAATACAGTCGAGAATCACCAACGTGCGCCCACACAGCCTTGTATCCGTCAGCTGTCTTTTCTATCCACAGCGTAACGCATGTGGCTTGCAGATGGCAATCCTCAGTCTGCAAAGCCACTACGTTTTTGTTTGCTTCTTCTATAGCTTCAAGAATTATATTAGAAGTCGGTTTATTAAATGTGCAATACCTGAAATGCTCAAGTATGGTGTCTGTAACAGTATCTGCGGCAAGTCTGCCGTTTCCGTTTCCGCCAACTCCGTCTGCCAAAACCAAACACAGCATATCGTCCCTTACGGCAACTTGACAGCTGTCCTCATTTTCGGGACGTGAGCCTTTGTCGGAATAACTGTCGCTGCACCATCCGAAATCAGCGTTTAAATTAAAAACCTGATACGTCATAGGACGGAACCTCTACAGCTTCACCCGGATTGTTTAAAGCTACATTGATCGTAATATCCATATCAAATGTCATTTCATCTGAGCCAGTAAGCTCTGCAGGTACAGTTACGACAGTACTGCCGCCGTATTTCATATTGTCAAGTACTCCGTTACTGTTTGCGTGCATTACACAGCTAAAGTCCTTCATATCTTCAAATGAAAGAGATGTATCGGAATCACTTGTCTGCTCAGCTATCAAGGTTTCAAAAAGCTTTGAAACCATTATCTCAGACAAAGAGAATGTATATGTTGTGCCGCTTTCGTCATCGGTTGCTGTTACTTTTGTAACAACGTTCTCGGGGATAGGATCAAGCAGACCCATTTCCTTGATTTTTGTAGCTTCAAGAGTTGTAGCCATTTCATTTATAAATGCTGTTTCGTCAAAGCTTTCGGCGCTGTCTTTCTTCTCGGCACCTTCGTTCTCGGGATTCTTCTCGGATTGCTCCTTATTGTTTGTGTCAGTTACCATTTTTTCGCCGTTGACCTCAGTATAGACTTTGCCATCTGAAAGATATTGTACGACCTTGTTGTCGTCAACATTAAGTTCAAAATACATTGCCTGAGAATTAAGGTCGACCTTCATATTGCCAAGTGCCTGTATCTCGGTATTGTCAGCGTTAATATCAAGAGTATAATCAGCGTCCATGCAGCCTGAAGCTACAAGAGCCGAATATGCCTTTGAATACTCATCATATGAAGATGAGCCACAAGCTGTCGTCATGACAGCAAGTGCAGAAATAAGTGTTAATGATATTATTGTTTTAAATTTTTTCAATTCGATTATATCCTCCTTTTTATCTTTCTCTTTTCTTTTTCAAAAACAAAAGAGCCACTACAAAAAATATTAAACCAAGTGCCAAAAGCCATAGCCAACCCTTCATAACAGGATTTTCAGGTGAGAAAACCGAATAACCTTCCATAAAGTCGTATCTTGCATTTATAAAAGCTTCTTCAAGCTCTGTTTCTACACCTGCCGCTACTTCAAAGGAATTATCCGGTCTTACATAAAGCTCGTTTATCCTTGCGGAAGCACAAAATGCCAAACAAGACCATCTGCTGCTTGCAAAATAGGATATAAACATTGCTATGCCGGAAAGAGAGCAAACCACCTCCGAAAAGAGTATCTGTATCATAAGCAAAAGGGGCATAACATATAATGTCTGCTCTGAGCTTTTTGCCCATGCCGATACCGCAAGTCCGATCGATACTGCAGAAAGCCCTGTAAGATATGATGTTATATAGAATTCCAAAAACGGAAAGTTTTCAAACAAAACACCATGCTCGGGTGCGTCCAAAATAAAATTCCATGAAAAAACCATAAGTATCAGGCATTGCAGCAACAAAAGGGCAGCAAGCACTATAAACTTTGATATACAGTAGGGGAGACATTTCATGTCGGAAGCTTTTTCTCTTTCAACAATTGTTCGTTCCTTTGATATTTCTTGGAAGGACTGAAACAATCCCATAAAGAAACAGCCGCATGCCATAGCAAGTGAAAATGTCTGTGTATCGGCAGCATACTTAAACGGTACAAGACTGTCGTTCCATGTTGCGGCAAGCATTATAAATCCTAACACAAGGGGCATAAAAAGAATAATAGCCATTCTTTTTTTATCATTTGCTATCATTTCACAATAGCGTTTTATAAGCGTTACCGTCTGTTTTACCGCTGAGGTCTTGACCTTTTTGGCAGTAAATTTTTCATGTGTGTCGGTTTCGGATAATGCGGCAGACTTTTTATCATCATTTGTTTTAATGTAATTGTCAGGGTCATCCTGTATAAGATTATATATATCTACTATTGATTCTACTCCAAATTCATCAAGGGCCTTTTTAGGATTACCGCTGTAGGCAAGCCTGCCACCCGGCGCCATAAATATTATTCTGTCGCAAAGACCTATATTAAGGGTCGCATGAGTTACAAGTATAACGGTTTTGCCATTGTTCGTCATATTTTTAAGCATACACATCATCTTGTATTCCGTGCCGGGATCAAGACCTGATGTAGGCTCATCAAGAAACATTATGTCAGGATCCGAAAGAAGCTCTACAGCAATACTTGCTCTTTTTTTCTGTCCTCCGCTAAGACGTTTGATCATGGTGTTTTCGTGACCTTTAAGCTCCACCATGTCTATTATCTCTTTTATGCGCTCATCAATATCCTCACGTGAGGTTTTTGCCGGCATTTTAAGACAAGCAGCATAATACAGCATTCTGTTCAGAGTGAGATTGTCATAAACTATATCCTGCTGAGGTACATAGCCTATAAGGTGTTTTATAGCATTATATTCGGAGCTTATATCCTCACCTCTTATAAGCACAGAGCCGGAGGTGATCGAAGTGCTGCCGTTCATGCACCTCATTAAACTTGTTTTGCCTGCTCCCGATCCTCCGATTATTGCTGTAAGCTCGCCCGGTTCTATCCTCAGACTCACATCATCAACAATGTATTTTGCTTTTTTGCCGGAGGAAACCATTTTGGACACATGGGAGACTTCAACGCCGATACCGTTTTTATAGCTATAGTAGAATATTTCATTATTACGATATAAAAACTGCGTATCACCTATTATAAAACGGTCCATATCTTTAAAGCAGATCTCGTCCGTAAGGTTAAAAGCGCTGTTATATCTTATAAGGCTGTTGTTGATACATTTGAGATAATACTTATCTTCTTTCTTATAAATAAGTGCATGCTCTTTGGAAACAGAAATATGATTTACACATATATCACATTTCATATCCCTTCCTATTATCACATTGTCGGCTGCGCTTATGTCATAGCTTTGATACATTCCGTCAAGCCATGAGCTAAGGCAGATAAACAACACTCTTTCTTCATGCTCCTCATTGCCTATATATATCTTAAGCCCGTCAGAAAGAAGTCTTGACTTTATCATTTCATTGTTCAGCATAAGACCATTGGTACTGTTATCATCTTCTATGTACCAATCTTCACCCTTTTTTATAAAGAAAGCGTGGTTTACCGAAACAATATGCTGATTGACTATAATGTCATTACGTATTCCTCTGCCTATTGTTATGACATCTTTGCCATAATCCTCTAAGGATACGGTAAAGGGAGCATCTCTGCCGGCAAATATTGTTATATACAAGCTCTGATCACCTTCTTTCCAAAAATTCTGCTTTTACACAACTGCCTTAATTAAGCCCTACAAATTTCTTTACAGCTGACTCTACGTCAGGATTAGAACATTCTATATTTTTAAGGCTTGTGCAGCCTGCAAAAGCATCTTTGCCTAAGAATTCAAGAGTAGAAGGTATAGTTACACTTTCAAGACTTGTGCAGTTTTCAAAAGCGCTCCTTTCAATATACTTTACTCCATCGGGTATAACCACTTCCTTAAGCTTAGTACAGTTTCTGAATGCACCCTCTCCGATCTGGACAAGATTGCCATTTAAAAACATGATCTCTTCAAGATTTGCTCCGTTCTGGAAATTATAAGCTCCTATTGAAGTAATAGTCTTATCAATGACCACTTTGGAAGCTGTTTTCATATCAGGGATCGTATATGTGGGAGAATAGTTCATAATGTCGCCATGTCCTTCACCGTCATCTACTACATACATGGTGCCTTTGGAATATGCATAAAGCATCATATTGTAGGCATGGCAGTTAATATATACCGTTTTTGTATCGCCGTCCCACTCTGCCGTTCCGGTAAGAGCCTCTACGAGAGATCTCATAGGTATATAAGTAGAGCCGTCTATTATCATTGGTGCTGGATTGACTGTTTCATATTCCATTTCAGTTTTATTGCTGTCTTTGATGTTGTCAAAGCCTTTACGTGTTTCCACAGACATTGTTGTATTTCCTATCTGCATACCTACAATAGCATATGGAGTTGATATAACAGCCATTTTGTTCTTATTATCCCACTCAACGTCACAGCCTATATTTTCTGCAACTGCTCTGAGAGGGATCAATACCCTGTTATCTACGATTTTAGGTTTTTCGGACATAGAAATATACTCATGATTAAGACATACCTTTATTTCCTGTTCAGCCGAAACAGGAACACATAGGGCTGAAAGCAGCATTGTTGTAATTGTAATTACTGAAATTAATTTTTTTAACATTTAATAACCTCCTTATGTTATTGTTAATATTGGTAATATGGCTCAAGGGTCCTGCTGATTGGCTATATTGACGTCCCTGAGCCTTATGCTCTAAAGGAAATCAAAATTATATATTTTGATGCTTCAGAGCTTAATGTATAAAATATATTTACGATAGAGCCTTTTCTTTATTATCACTCCATAGAAAGGAACACACAAAAAGAAATAACAAACAATGTAAAGACGTTGATCAAAGAACCGTCTTTTTTAATGCAGCCGGTGAACATTTAAATTTCCCCTCGCATTATTGGTGATCTTGATAATAGGGTTCAAAGGTCTTGCCTGTCGGCGGGATCGTTTCCTTTGTATTACTATAATAAGGCTCAAAGGTCTTGCCTGTAGAAGGTATTGCTTCCTTTGTATCACTATAGTAAGGCTCAAAGGTCTCGCCTGTAGGAGGTATAGTGCCTTTTGTATCGTTGTAATAAGGTTCAAAGGTCTTGCCGGTCGGTGGTATATTTCCCTTTGTATCACTATAATAAGGTTCAAATGTTTCGCCTGTCGGCGGGATCGTTTCCTCCGCATCACTATAATAAGGTTCTAAGGTCTTGTTTGTCGGCGGGATCGTTTCCTCCGTATCACTATAATAAGGTTCAAGAGTCTTGCCTGCTGATGGTATTGACGCTTCCGTATCCGATGAGTTATCGGAGTTTGATGACTTTACGAAAGGTGTCAATATCAGATCTTTTGATGTTTCAGACTCTTTGGGTATAAAAATGTGATCTTGATCGATATATGCATTTGTCTTTTCTTCGGCATAAAAGGACGTACAAAGGAAAGGAACAGACAATGCTGTGATCGTAAATATTATAAAGATTTTTTTTAGCATGAAATGCCTCCCTTTGTACTATTCGTAATATGGTTTAAACGTCTTGCCGGTTGAAGGAATTGGCGGCGTCGAGCTTGAAGAACTGCCTGAGCTTGAAGAACCTCCTGAGCTTGAAGAACTACCTGAGCCTGAAGAGCTGCCTGAGCTTGAAGAACCGCCTGAGCTTGAAGAGCTGCCTGAGCTTGAAGAGCTGC
>CANQBT010000044.1 GCA_947589405.1 uncultured Clostridia bacterium
ATGTTCGGTAACGGCAGGAGGCACAACAGTCACAGGTATAGGCAACATACTTAACTCAGCAGGTGCGACCGCTAAGGAAACAGGAGCGCTGACAAATAGCAATAACGGTATTATAAAGAAGCTTGCCGATGAGGGCAGACCTCTTGTAGTCAGGATAATAGGCGATGTAAAGGCTCCTAAGGGACTTACCGAATATGATTCCGTTAACTATGGCGGAACGGTAGGCGACAACGGCTATATGGCAAGAATGCAAAGCGGTAAGGACGTTACAATAGAGGGTATAGGCACAGATGCCACAATAAACGGCTGGGGCATACATTTCATATGTCAGTCCAGTAATGTAAATTACGGCAAGAGCTTTGAGGTAAGGAATATAGCCTTCCGCAATGTTCCTGAGGACTGCGTAGGCATGGAAGGTCAGCAGGAGGGCAGCGAGATAACGGCAGGTGTTGAACGCTGCTGGATACATCATTGTGAATTCTACAAGCCGACTATTTCCAACCCTGCCGAAAGCGACAAGGACGGCGGCGACGGTGCCTGCGACTTCAAGAGAGGTCAGTATTTCACAAACAGCTACTGCTACTATGAGGGCTACCACAAGACAAATCTTGTAGGCTCATCAGATTCAAGTATGCAGTTTAATCTGACATATCATCACAACCATTGGAAGGGCTGTGAAGCCAGAGGTCCTCTCGGACGTCAGGCAAATATACATATGTATAACAACTATATTGAGGGACAGACAGACTATGCTATGCAGACAAGAGCAAACTGCTACATTTTCTCAGAATATAATCTGTTCTATCAATGTAAGAACCCGCAGCAGGTAAAGGGCGGTGGTCCTATAAAGAGCTATATGGACTCACTTTCAGGCTGTATAGAAGCAATGCAGGCAACGGTTGTAAAGGATAAGTCACAGGTCGTTACAAGCTCCAACAAGTATTCGGCTTTTGATACAGATCCTAAGCTGAGCTATATACCATCAGGCGATTATAAGCTTGATGAAAGCATACCTCTTGTAAAGGCAACTGTACTTTCACAGGCAGGCGTTATGAAGGCAGAGCCTGTTATGGATCCTGAGGACGTGAATACATCTATGGTATCAAGCGACAGACAGCCTACAGCTTCCGTAAAGCTTCCATATGATAAGGATCTTAACAAGAACTATATTACAAGCAAAAATATGACTGTTGACAACATTATATTCAATGTTGCCAAGACAGACACAAGCTGCATAACAGTAGGCGGCAATGAAGTAGGACAGGATATAGTATTCCATGTAAATACAGCTGTCAATATATCAATTACAGACGGCGGCGGCTCATATCCTATAATACTTATGAATGATTCGGGTCAGGAAATAATCACAGGCACAGGCACAGAGTACAATTTACCCGCAGGTACATATTTCATACAGTCAAGCGGCTTTACTCCTGCAAAGGGTACTACTCCTGCCAAGTATAAGGAATCTAAGATAACGCATCTTAAGATAACGGCATTCGATCCCGAAGCGCCTACAGAAGCAGAGCCTACTACTCAGGCTACCACTCAGGCTAAGGAAACAACTCAGACTACTACAAAGAACAGTACTCAGGAGCCTGAAAGCCAGACTACCACTCAGGCTCAGGGCGGCGGAGATGTTGGCGGCGAAGATACCGATGCAGACAATACTCTCCACAACTTTACACCTGACGGACTTAGCGATCCTGAGGAATTCTTTGATTTTGAAGGCAATCTTTCAACAAGCAAGGGTACTGTAGACTATAATGGTCAGACTCTTACAAGATGCCTTAAGATAGAATCAAGTACCCATATAGGATTTACATCCGGCAAAGGAAAGCTGATACTTGTTATAAAAGACGGCACCGAAATAAAGATAGACGGCACGCCGGTACAGTTCACAAGCATGACAAGTCTCGGAAACAACGCTTATGAATATGCAATAGGTGCAGGAACACATACTATAACAAAGGGCGATGGTTCTCCTAACCTCTTCTATATAGAGTATGTATCAGATACGCCTAAGCCTACAGAGCCTACAGAGAAAACGGCAGAGCTTTCGGTTGTGAGCCAGACGGTATCAAGGGGCGCAAAGGTAAGCGTACCTGTTCAGATAAGCGGCATCACTTCTCTTGCAAACTATGCTGTTACATTGAGCTATACACCCGGCGCTCTTACATACGTATCTGTACAGAACGGTACGGCATGTACAGCTGACAAGATAGAAGCAAATCCGTCATCGGGTCAGGTAAAGGTAGCAGGTGTAAATTCTGCCAATACTATGGAAGATGGTTATCTCTTCTATGTAAACTTTACGGCAAACAGCACTACCGATGTAAATATAAGTGTTGAGGACATTAAGTCTGATGAAAATACGGATATTAAGTATACTGTTAAAAACGGAACTGTTACCGTAACCACATCAGCTCAGTCATTAAGGGGCGATGCTGATATGAATGGTAAGGTAGAAACAGCAGATGCCATTGTTGTGCTCAACCATATTGCTCATATTAAGTCTATAGAAAGTTCAGTTGCTCTTGCCAATGCAGATTGCGACGGCACGCAGGGAATAGACATGGGCGATGTTCTGTGGATACTCAGCAATTTAGGCAGCGGAGGTACGGTAGTTCCTCCCGAGCCTCCTGCACCTTCAGGCAGCTTTGACTGGATGCCTTCAGGCGCAGATATAGCAAACGGCAGCGAGATATATTCTACCGGCAGGGTCAAGATAACTGCCGCTCAGGATCTTAAATATGATCTTGATTATAGCAGCAAGACGGATCTTCCTGCCACATTCGGAGATATATCCACAAGTCACTATGTCAAGACAAACAGCCAGCAGACCACATTAAAGGGCGTTAAGTACCGCCTTGCGGCTAAGATAGAGGCTCTTGAAAATGTGACCGTATCATTTGCTATATGCTATAATAGTGGAAAGACATATGCCTTTATCAATGAGTCAGGCGACCAGATAAATGCCGTTGTTCCTTCAACAACAGAGTATAAGATGTTTAGCATACCTCTTAATAAGGGCGATGTGGTTTATCTTGGCGGTATCAGTACAAATCCTGAGATATACGGTATCAATGTTACGCCAAAGGACGGGGAAGCAGAGCCTTCAACAGAGGCTACAACGAAGGCTGCCGTGACTACAACAAAGGCAACAACTACAACTAAGGAAACCACAAAGGCAACTACAAAGGAAGCCACGACCGAAGCGACCACTAAGGATCAATCTGGTCTTACGGCTCTTTCCGCAGGTACTTATCAATATAGTAGTATATTGAGCGATACTTCTCACTTTAATATAAGCGGCAATCAGTCAAGCAAAGGTGAGATCAAGATAAACGCTAATTCCGATAGCTATGTAGAGCTTAAGCTTAACAACGGCGCCGAAGTTGCCATTACATATAAATGCGGTTCAAGTGATCCGAACAAGACCGCATGGGTAATATTCAATGGTAAATCAGGCGATCCTGTGGACTATGTCGGCGGAGAAAAGACCCTTACAGTAAGCGGAGTTCCCGCAGGAGTATATAGAATAACCGCAGGTCAGACAGGCGGCACCTCCGCAAACATAATTTCTGTAAAGGTGACATACGGCAGTACCGTAGTTACAGAAAAGACTACGGAATCTACAACGGCTAAGGTCGAAAAGCCTGTGGAAACTTCAACTATCAACATTGAAGGCGCTATAAATGTTGCAGCAGGAGATGTTGTTTCTTTAAGGAACGCATTAACAAGTGTTGAACCCGGCGGAGTGGTAAATCTTGCACCGGGTACGTATAAAACAAGCGACATAGTTAAGATAAGCTCAACAAATAAGGGTACTTCTTCAGCACCTAAAACTCTTACCTGCACGGGAGGTCAAGCGGTATTTGACTTCTCCGGTCAGGCATTAGGCGGCAACAACAGGGGAATTCAGTTAGATGGAAGCTACTGGAATGTATCTAACCTCCGAGTAAAGGGTGCCGGTGACAACGGTATGATAGTTACGGGACATTATATAAATGTTGAGAATTGCGTATTTGAGGGTAACAGGGATTCAGGACTTCAGGTCAGCTACAGAGGCTCTTCAGCAGGAAATGATTGGCCATCTGATATACTTATAAAGAACTGTACTTCATATAACAATATGGATCCCGATACCAAAGAAAATGCAGACGGATTTGCAGCAAAGCTAACTTGTGGAGACAATGTTGTATTTGACGGCTGTATATCTTATAACAATTCCGATGACGGCTGGGATTTATTTGCCAAATCAGAGACAGGTCCTATAGGTGCTGTTACCATAAAGAATTGCGTTGCATTTAATAACGGCAAGCTCACAGATGGTTCAGGCAGCGCAAATGGCGATATGAATGGCTTTAAGCTTGGCGGTTCAGGTATAGGAACAGGTCATATTGTAGAGAACTGTATAGCATTTAATAATGGTGCATATGGCTTTACAGACAATAATAACCCGGATCTGGCTTCTGTCACAAATTGTACTGCATATGCAAACAATAAATACAGTACCAAGTCAAATTATGGATTGGACAGAGCGACAAAGGGACTTAAAATAACAAACTGCATTTCCTATGGATTAAAGAGTAACGATAAAATGAAAAATGCGGTTGTAAAAAATTCAGTATTCTATAATAGTAGTAAGTACTATATTTGTAACGGTACGTT
This sequence comes from uncultured Clostridia bacterium, assembly GCA_947589405.1. Taxonomy (GTDB): domain Bacteria; phylum Bacillota; class Clostridia; order Lachnospirales; family CAG-274; genus CANPXH01. Next base: position 4,675 of record CANQBT010000044.1, read on the forward strand.
GAGCAGTCCATCAGGTACACAGATCTCACCGGCTGATTCAGATTTTGAATCAATGACATTGCCTTATACAGATCTTTCAAAAGTACATGAGCAGATGAGGAATGCAGACGGTTCCATAAATATGAAGGGGTTCCTTCAGCCCAAGTCAGATGGAAAGCTTAACGGAATGGGCGCTAAATTCTAATATAGTAATTTTGCGGTATTTGTTCCTATGTAATAATCTGTAGGGCGTGTAATGTGCGCCCTACAGAGAAATTAATAAAAAAGTTGAATTAAATGCTCAGACCTAAAAATTACTATTTACAAAAGCCCCAAAAAATGTTATCATATATATACTGAAAATTAAATAAAAAAGGAGGTTAATCATGAAGTTAAAAAGCTTTTTAGGCGCAAGTATAGCTTGTGCGGCAATAGCTGTCATGGCTGTCAGCGCTCATGCCGAACAGTACGCCATCGGCGGAAAAACAGGACATGTAGACGGCAGCGAGCATACGGGTAATACTGTTGACGTTCCTGTTATGGTCATTCCTGATGCCAATGAAACAGCTGTTGTAAACGGCTATGTCATGACCTTTACATATGATCCTAATGAAGCGACTCCTGTTGAGAGCGATGATGTAAATTCACCTTATGCAAAGGAGGGAACCGCTTTTACAGACGGTATAATCGTATCAGGCACCCAACAAGCTGCCAATGGCAAGGAAACTCTTATAATAGCATGGGCTTCAGCTACACCTGTTGAGGTCAAGGCGTCAGATGGCACAGTTAGGGAAACTATGGCTGAGGTCACATTTACCGTTAAGGACGAAGCCGCAACATCTGTTCCTGTTGATGTCGCTATGACTCAGCTTGTTGATGAAGATAATACTGTCAAGACTGAAGAAAACGGCGGTATAAAAGAAACAACAGTTGTTCATGAGGGTAGCATTGATTTGGCTGATTTCTTGTTGGGTGATGTTGACAATGATGGCAATGTAACACCTGCAGATGCTATTGCAGTTGCACGACATGCAGCACATTATATTACTCTTGATGAAATGTATTTAGATAGAGCTAACGTAGACCTTGATGATGAGATTACGCCGGCTGATGCAATTTTGATAGATAGGTATGCAGCACACTTAACAAATATATTTCCTCGTGAAAGCAAATAAAATGAAATAAGAAAGAAGGATATTAATGAAGTTGAAAAGAATTATAAGTTGTGTATTAACTATAATTATGATTAGTGGTACAATAACGCTTGTAAATGCAGCTGATACAAAACTTGTAGTAGGTACCCCAATAAATCTTTCTAATGAAGATGCCGATGTACTTTCAACTGGAGATATAATTGCTATACCAGTAGATGTAATAGTTGGAGATACTTATTCTGACAAATTACGTGGACTTTCTATAGCAGTAAAATATGATGATTCTCTTACTCCTGGTGTGGATGTTGATGATACAGTACAGGTATCAAATGAAGTATATGAGAAATTAACAAGTATGGTATCAGAAAGCGCATTTGTTAAAAGTGAAGGTGGAATAATGGGTGTTCTGAATAATATGTACACTACTTCCAGAAGTGGTGCTAAAACATATATTGGAACTACAATTTATAATCCGAAATATGAATCAGATATGATTTCTTATGCATGGTCTAATGCAACGTCAGACGCAATACAAGTAAAAGCCGAAGATCATGAAGCTTATTTAATATTTGTAGTTAATAAAGCTATTGATTATGAAAAGTTAAACAATAAATTACTTAGCTATGTATCAATAAGTTATAATCAAATTACTGATGAAAATGATAAGATAGGTTATATGTTACCGGTAGATGATGACGCTGTTAAGCTTAATCCTTGCGCAGGCGCTTTCCAAGTAACTATCGACGGTTCTAAGGTTCCCGGCGGTACTTGGATCAAAAATGTATATGCTCAACAGAAGGACAATACAGATAAAAGGACAGATCTTTCACCTGTAGCTATAAAGGGTGATACAGATATTTATGAATTCCCTGCAAGAGTAAATATTCCTGCCGGCAGCAGCAAGACATCTGCAGATGAAGTAACCTATGAGATCTATGCAGAAACTTCAGCTACAAAGGGCGGCGTTGCTACAGATGTTAAAAAGATCGGCGATGTTACTGTTAAATTAGACGGTACTGTTACTGCTTATACTGCTAACACAGTAACTAATGCTCAGTAAGGGAGGTAATTAATGATGAAAAAATATACAAAACCTGAAATTAATATTACCACTCTTAACAATGAGAGCGTTGTTTTAGTAAGTGGTGGTGTCAATCTTTTAAGTACTGCTAAGAAGTACAACGAAATAGACGCTTTCTAATCAACGATCATTTATCACAAAATCAAGGGACAGCAAATACGCTGTCCCTTTTTTTTGCCCATTTTTTCCCGTGACCTGGTCACAGGAAAATCGGTTGTTTTTTTATAATACATATTGTTTGAAATGGTGGAAGGGTCGATATTAACGAAAACAAAACCTCTTTGACCCTATCGGCACTATGACAACAGTATAACAGAAGTATCTGAGCCTTTATCATATTTTGGTTGTTGCCTGCTGCCCTAAGGGAATAGCGCCTAAAATAACGGTCATATTGTTTTCTCCTTAATAATAGTCATGTGCATAGACCCTTTAAAAACAGTCTGATTGCCGCATATATATGCGGCAGTTAAATATTATTGATTACTGTCCGCAGCAGTAGTCACCTTAACGGCAGAAGCTTCTATATCGGCAGGAATAGTAATGCCAAGCTCTGAAACAGTATCGGTGTTTATCATAAGCTGAGGATTAGAAGAATAGCCTATAGGCATGGTGCTTATATCGGCGCCTTCAATGATCTTAACAGCCATTTCGGCTGTGGTCCTGCCAAGATCCGAATAGCTTATTGTAACGGAAGCAAGTCCGCCGCCCTCAAGAGGACCCTGTTCGCCAACTATAACAGGAAGCCCTGCAGGATTGGTAATGCTTGATACCAAAGGCATAGATGAAGCAAGAACATTGTCTGTAGGAATATAGACTGCATCGCATGTGCCTATTACAGACTCCGTTACCTGTGCAACATCGTTAGATGATGTAACGGTCTTTCTTATTACTTCAAGACCCTTTGCCTTAGCGGCTTCTTCTGCCATGTCCGCCTGTATTGCAGAGTTATCCTCGCCTGAGCAGTACATAACGGTTATTTTCTTTGCATCGGGCAGTATCTCGGTAAGAAGATCGATCTGCTCCTCAACGGGAGTAAGATCTGAAGTACCCGATAGGTTACCTCCGGGAACCTCGTTGCTGTCGCAAAGACCGACAGCCGCAGGATCGGTAACAGCAGTTACAAGAATAGGAATATCCTTAGTTTCGGCAGCTATAGCCTGAGCAGCGGGAGTAGCAATGGCAAGAATAAGATCCTTGCCGTCAGAAACAAACTTCTGAGAAATAGTCTGTAAATTGGACTGATCGCCCTGAGCATTCTGTACCTCGATATTCACCTTGTCCCCATCGTTATAGCCGGCATCGGCAAGCCCCTGTATAAAGCCTTCTCTTGCAGCGTCAAGAGCAGGGTGTTCTGTAAGCTGTATTATACCAATGTCAACAGGCGTTTTCATAGCCTGACCGTCCTCCTTAGCAGCGTCCTCTCCCGATCCGCCGCAGCCTGAAAGCAGGGTCATTGACAGCACGGCAGCTGTCATTAATGAAAGAAACCTTTTCATAAAATTACCTCCTTTAATTTACTGATTATATTTTTCGGAACAATGTTCCGTTATATACATTTTCGCATAATTACATTTTAAGTTAATTATATATAATTGTCAAACATAATTGCCGGATCCCAATAAAAAAAGCTGCCGTAACGACAGCTTTTTTATAGTATAAACTGAATTTTAAACGATGCCCTGAGCCATCATAGCTTCTGCAACCTTCTTGAAGCCTGCGATATTAGCGCCTGCTACGAAGTTATCCTTCATGCCGTAAAGTGCAGCCTGCTCAGTCATTTCCTTACAGATGTTGATCATTATGCCCTTGAGCTTAGCGTCAACCTCGTCAAATGTCCAGCTCAGTCTTTCGCTGTTCTGGCTCATTTCAAGAGCTGATGTAGCAACGCCGCCTGCGTTTGCAGCCTTTGCGGGAGCAAAGAGAACGCCGCTCTTTAAGAATACGTCGATAGCCTCTAATGTAGAAGGCATGTTAGCGCCTTCGCCTACTGCTATACAGCCGTTAGCTGCAAGAGTCTTAGCGTCTGCTTCGTTAAGCTCGTTCTGAGTAGCACATGGTAAAGCGATGTCACACTTGATGTTCCAAACGCCCTTGCCCTCATGGTACTCTGCGTTCTTATGAGTCTGAGTATATTCTGCAAGTCTGCCTCTTCTTACGAACTTAAGGTCCTTAACGTATTCAATATCTACGCCGTCCTTGTCGTATACATAGCCGTTGGAATCTGAGAAGGATACTACCTTAGCGCCAAGCTGAGTAGCCTTTTCGGCAGCATATACGGCAACGTTGCCTGCACCTGATATAACAACTGTCTTACCCTTGAAGCTCATGCCCTTATCATTGAGCATCTGCTCTACAAGGTATACAAGACCATAGCCTGTAGCCTCTGTTCTTACAAGAGAACCACCGAATGTAAGACCCTTGCCTGTTAAAACGCCTTCGTAAAGACCTGTGATCCTCTTGTACTGACCGTACATATAGCCGACCTCTCTGCCGCCTACGCCGATGTCGCCTGCGGGAACGTCTGTGTCAGCGCCGATATGTCTGTAAAGCTCAGTCATAAAGCTCTGGCAGAAGCGCATAACCTCGTTGTCGCTCTTACCCTTAGGATCAAAGTCTGAACCGCCCTTACCGCCGCCGATAGGCAGACCTGTAAGAGAATTCTTGAATATCTGCTCAAAGCCTAAGAACTTGATTATACCTAAGTTTACAGATGGGTGGAATCTTAAACCGCCCTTGTAAGGTCCTATCTCTGAAGCCTCTGTTTACCTGTACGTTACCCTTGTCGTCGATCCATGGTACTCTGAACATTATCTGTCTTTCAGGCTCTACAAGTCTTTCAAGGAGAGCTGCCTTTTCATAAGAGCTGTCTGCCTCGATAACAGGCTTGATAGTATTGAGTACCTCAGTTGCTGCCTGATGGAATTCAGGCTGTGCAGGATTCTTTGCAATAAGTTCTGTAAGAACTCTGTCAACATATCCCATTTTTGTTTCCTCCGTTCTGTGCTTTATTTATACTTTTTACGTGACCTATGGCGCAAAAAAGCAACAGGTGACCCTATTGCAGAGGCGCCATTGCCCTTGTGTATAATTATATAATCACTTACAACTATTGTCAATAAAATTGCTTTCGGCATATTATACGAAATATCTAAAGTTTTTTTATGAAATATGTTAAAAAAATTAATTATTTTAATATTAAACATATCTTAATAAAGTGTTGTAATATGTAATTTTATGCTTTATACTGTATTTATAAACAAATAAAAGGAGAGTATATACATGAAAAAATTAATTTTTGCTGCGGTTGCTGCCATATCTCTTGCCTTTGCTTCCGCCGCATATGCCGATACTGTGATAAATGTACCTATTGACGGCAGACCCGTAAGCGATGAATATCTTAAAAATCTGGCTGCTATAGGAAACGACAAATATATTACGGTATCAAAGGAAAATATGGACTTCTTCTCATCCTATGAACCCGACAACCATATCGGAAAAAGCGCCAATATAAGAGAAGAGCTGTACAACATAGTTTCTGAAAACAACAATAAATATACTTCTGTTATTATAAACACCTCCTCCTATATTACAAACGGACTTGTAGGCAGCCGATGCGGTGTAAATTATGAGGATACATACGATGCTCTTAAGGATCTGCACAAGCTTATAACAGATTTTCCCGAGCCTAAATATTATGTAAATCTTTCGGTGCCTCGTTCTTTGCCCGAAACACGGTTCAATGAAATATGGTATAACGACAAACCCCTTAAGGGACTTGCCTACTATTATCTGAAGGAGGATCCCGACTGTGAGGACCACAGCGAAATTGCGCTTAAATACAGCAATGTTACGCCTATACAGTATATTATGGAGTTCAGCTATGTGGACAGCAAGGCGGCAGAGCTGGGAGAGGACAAGCTGACCTCTTGGGAAAAGAGCTTCCTTCATTATTTCAACAGCAATGTAAAGACAAAGGAGCCATGTAAGAAATATGTAGAGTACTACAGAAAGCCCTATGAAATGACCGCCGTTATATTTTCATCACTTCTCCGTTGGCACAAGGCCGGAGAGCTTGATGAAATAGTTGTGAGCAACGACGATCTGCAAATACCTGATTTTATAACATACATGGCGAATAAAAAGGCGGACTGGGTGCAGACTAAGAACAATTCACCCATAAAATACAGCTATGCAAGACAGTATATGGAAACCTCTCCTTCCTCAATACAAAGACGTTTTGCCGATACCTATGGAGAAAGAGAGCTTGGACGAGCGCTTACGGGAAACGGCAAGAGCATAAATATAATATACGGCACAGACGAGATACCTCAGCTCATATATGCCAGAGATTATGCTTCCAGAAAAAACACTACCGCAAATATTTCCGTAGAATACAATGATGTTTCGCAGAATGTAGCCACCTTTGACGTACTCCAGCCCGGAAGCATCACAAGGACCGCCCTTAATTTCGTAAAGGGCAGCGCCATAGAAAATACGGACAAAAAGACGGATATGTTTATTTACGATTACAGACTTGAGAACAATACCTCAGAAGCCATGCTTGCAAAGCTTGAACGCTCTTATAAAAAGGGAAACAGCGTCGGACTGATAGAGCTGTTCAGCGGGACTAAAGAAAACACATTTTTTATGAAAATGAGAAATAAAAAAGAGCTTGGTATGCTTTCAGCCTACTCCGCATGGAATACAAATGCCAACGCCATAGGCTTAGGTATAGCTCACGCACAGGTATGCGCCATAGCAAACGAGTGTACAAACAGTCCGTCCACATCTCTTGAAGCCCAGCTGAATATGCTTATGCAGCATCTTATTGAAGACGGCATATATACCAAGAGGATAAAGCTGGCTCTTTCCAATAAGGGCTATCGCCCCAATGTAGAGGACAGGACCCACTCCCAGATGCTTTACGATATGCTTGAGATAAATACCGTCACAGACAATATAAAGGCTATGGGCTATACCTTCAAAGGTATAGACTATACTGCCGATTCAGCCGAGATAACAAAAACCTCCTTCCCTTGGGGCAGGACATTTGACATTTATGTAAATGGCAGCGTCAGCGTAAAGAGATGACAAGCCCTACTCTGTATTATACAACAAGGAGAAAATTATGTACAAATTAATAGCAACGGACTGTGACGGAACCATATTGGATCCCGAAGGCTTTCTTCCTCAGGAGATAATACGTGTATTCCGTAAGCTGAATGACATGGGAATACATATACTGCCTGTTACGGGACGTAATGATATAATAGCAAGGGATTATCTGGACGAGCTGGGAATAGGCTGCCCCGTTATAGGCTGCAACGGAGCGACGCTTGTGAATTTTTACACAGGAGAGCGCTTTTTTACAAAGGCAATAGATAGGGAAAACGTTATAAAATTCCTGGATATATGCAAAAGATTTGAAACACCCTGCAAGATATTTACAACAGAAAAGCAGTACACCAACAGCAGAACACTATATGAGGGAGGTATAAATCTTATAACGGTAGGCTATAAGAAGAAAATGAAGTACTCCATCGAAACAATGCTTGTAGAGGACATATATTCTGTTGCTGATGAAGAAAATATAATAAAATGCGTTGTTGTAAACAACGATGTGGATTTTGTGCTAAGAATAAGGGACGCAATAAATAAAGAAATTCCCACACTCAAGGCAGTACAGTCCAACTGGAACTGTATAGACGTGAACCGAAAGGACGTATCTAAAGGCGCAGCGGTACTTGAATATGCAAAAATGCTGGGCATACGCTCTGAGGAAATAATTGCCTTTGGCGATAGTGAAAACGACCTTTCCATGATAGAAGCGGCAGGCTTGGGGATAGCCGTAGGCAATGCCCACATCTGTCTTAAGAACAAAGCCGACCTTGTATGCGGTACAAACGGCGAAATAGGTGTGGCAAAGGTATTGAAGGAAATTTTTAATATAGCGTAGAAGGGGTATTGAAATATGAAAAAATTACTGCTGTTGGCAAACATTCATTCAGGAAAGGGAATAATAGAAGAGCAGCTTGCTTCTATTATAAACTATTACAACGTATCCGAATATGAAGTGACCGTATATATATCCCAATACAGCGGACATATAGAGAAAATAGCAAGGGAAAGGGGCAGTAATTTTGACGTATTGGTATGCTGCGGAGGTGACGGCACTCTCAATGAAACCGTAAACGGCATAATGTCTCTTGAAAAAAAGCCTGCTCTCGGTTATGTGCCCTGCGGTTCCACAAACGACTTTGCGTCAAGCATAGGAATACCTCTTAATATAGAAGACAGCTATAAAAAAGCCATAGACGGAAAAATATTCGATCTGGACATAGGCCGCATAAACGACAAGCATTTTGTATACGTAGCCGGCTTCGGACTTTTTACAAACATATCCTATGAAACTCCACAGAATATAAAGAACGTGCTGGGCTATCAGGCATATCTTCTGGAGGGACTTAAGCAGCTTACAAATATTAAAAGCTACCGTCTGTCAATAGAGTATGACGGCGGCACTATAAATGACGATATGATAATAGGTCTTATATCCAACTCCAACAGTATAGCCGGAATGAAAACCATTTTCAAAAACTATGCGGATCTGAACGACGGACTTTTTGAAGTGCTTCTTGTAAAAACGCCAAAGAATGTAAACCTGGTGAAGAGCATTATAACAAGTATTCTGGAAAAAGACTTTGACCCTGAGCTTTTCTACAGCTTCAAGACCTCACACATATCAATAAAGTGTAGCGAGGAAATAAGCTGGACAATAGACGGCGAGTACTGCGGCTCATATGATAAGGCGGATATAAGCGTAATGAATAAGGCTGTGGAAATAAGGCATTAGGTGGTAAGGTCGAAGTCGACCCTTCCGCCATTTCAAACAATAAAATTGTTTGAAATGGTCCCCCTCCCCTCGACGCTCAATATAAAATTGAGCTAGGGGAGGCTAGAGGTGGGGAGGAAAAGAGGACGCTTTAAGTTATTAGTAGGGGCGTGCATTGCACGTCCGAAATGCTGTATAAACAGCTAGAGAAAAGTGATAACCAAAGCCCCATAAATACAACCAAAGCCGCCGCACAGGTCATAGTGCGACGGCTTTTTAATTTACTTTATTTTACTTTACAGCATATACGGCGGTTTTGGTCTCGGCTATCCATTTTGTATCGGTACCGAGAGCCTTGCCTAAAGCTCTGAAAGGTATATACATTCTTTCGTTCTTTATTTCCGCTTTTACGCCGTTTTCCATTTCAACGGCTCTGCTTCCTATCATCATGATATTGCTGCCTGATTTGAAGCTTACAATATCATCACCGACATATATTGTTGCAGTCTTTGTGACAGCGTCCCAATCCACAAGTCCGCTTTTGTCCGCCTTGTCAACATTCTTACCGGCAATAGCGACTGCCGCAAATCTGAGAGGAACGAGCATAGACTGTGATTCAGGCTGTATATAAGCAGCTGCATCGATTTCATATTCATCTTCGCCTACGGTGATCTTACTGCTGCCTACGGATACTCTTACCTCTTCTTTTATAGGACTTTCCTTTTCTTCCTCTGTTACGGCTTCTGTAGTGGTTTCGCTGTTTACATTAGGAATATTGCGGATATGACCGCCTCTGCTTCCTCTTGAAGCTGTTGTTGAAGTTTCGGTTTCTTCTGCTGTGGTAGTTTCCGTTGCGGTTTCCGTTTCCGTTGCGGTAGAGGTTTCCGTTGAAGTTTCCGTTTCCGCTGCGGTAGAGGTTTCGGTTTCCGCTGCGGTGGTGGTTTCCGTTACGGTTTCTGTTGTTACGGTAGATGTTTCGTCTGATGCACCGCCGCTGCTTTCA
>CANQBT010000045.1 GCA_947589405.1 uncultured Clostridia bacterium
TGCTATCTAACATACATCAAAAAGAGGTAAGATAACGCCCTCTGCAAAAAAGGTTACGTTATCTTACCTCAACAAATGTTATATATGCCTTCTTTCCCATATCTTTAATTGCATATATGAAATTTTCCAAATTATCAACAGGAATATTAGCTCTGCTTCCGAATGAGGACATTCTGTTTATCTCTTCAAAAATGCCAAAGCGCTTTGTCCATACATTATCATAAATACCAAAATAAAATTCATCTGCTCCTGCCTTTGCAAAAGGCTCGATATTTTTTTCATCTGCAATGGGGACCATTATTTTCATAATACCACTCCGGTGTATAAATTATATCATTATCATCCTTTAAATAAGATGGATCAAGAATATCGTATATATTTTTGCCAAGCTTTATATATCCTGCTTCTTCGCTTAAAATCCCGGTATATAAGCATTGCATATCACATTTATCGTCAGGAATAAATTTATATTCAACAGCCTTCCCTATCGAAGAAAATTCACATATCCTAGCAGTACTTATCTGTCGGTAAGGGAAATGAAAATATATTTTTATTCTAGGCGGCAGGTCTACAACATAATTACGTGTAGTTATATCATTTTCAACAGAGTTGATGCAAAATCCTTGCCTAAGCAAAAAGTTAAGAAGTGCATGAGCTTTTCCGCTATAGCACGAATTATTGTATTCGGAATATCTGTGATCACGGTAATCTTTGAAAAAAAGACGTCCCAACCGTATATTTAGATTGCGGCAATTAAGCTTATCAAGCATTCCAATATCGTTTACCGTAACAGTTTGTGCGTGCTCGCACATATTTATAAATTCATTTGTATCCGAAATTTTCAGAGAGTGCTCTGATAATATGGGAATAACAAGATCATATTTCGTATTTTCAACTATTTTGATATTCTCCATTATATATTTAAAATAATTTTCACAGCTATAGCTGCCTATCTGTAAAGCAATATCTTTGTTTATGAGAATATTTTTGTATTTTGTTATTTCATATATGCTTCTGTCACACAGATTCAGAATTTTAATATTTTTGGAAAAATCATATGGCATCTAGGCTTCACCCTTTTTCTGCAATATCTTATCTATCTTATATATAAGACAGCCGCCGGAACATTTCATAGTCTTATATTTATAGCATAAAAGACACTTTTCATTGTGAAAGGTATTGACAGCATAGGCGTCGACTGTTCTGAGATAATAATTGCGCAGATCCGAAATAGATGAAAAATCCCGTATATTTACCTTTGTATATTCGGACAATCCAAAACATCTGACAGCAGTAAGATCGGGAAGAATATCTATTACGGGAATACAGCCTGTTTGACGGTTCTTAATAATAGACAGAGGATTGTCTGCGCCCCATTCATCAAATTCTGCCATTTCCGCTGCCGTAACAAGACATGGAGGAAGTATATTGCAATCCAGAAATGGTATAGTCCCTCTTTGCTTTAGCTCTTTGAAAAGGCAAAATATCTCAGGCTTTATTTTTTCAAAATAGCTTAAGGGTTCATAATTATAGGTATCGGTATTTGGTACACTTATTGATACCCTTAATCTCTTGCATGGAAAACGCTCAATAAGCCGAAGTATATGGCTGTAGTCATAACCGAGCTTATAATAATTTATTCCAAACACTATTCTTTCAGACATCTTATCAAACAGCAGCTCAAGAGAATTTATGAATTCCGTATAAAGTGAGCTGTTGTCAGATATATCATTGCAATTAATAAGCAAATGGAATTTAGGCTTTTGTAGCTTGTCAACAAAGTCACCGGCCTTTATACCGTTTGTATAAATAACAACGTTTTGTATTCTCTCATCGTTAATGAGCAGCTCTAATATTTTGTCAAAGCCGTTATGTAGTGTTGGTTCTCCGCCTATAAGTCCAAGCTTACCTTCGCTTCCGTCGGAAAGTATAAAATCAAGTATTTCGCAAAAAGCCTCCTGAGAAATATCAGTACTGTCTTTGTTTACAAATTCGTTTGCAAAACAGTATTCACAGGCAAGGTTACATTTTTGAGTTATCATTATATTTGCCATAAAGCAATATCCTTTCTCTTAGCTCGGGACAGTTCAAACACCAGTCGTGTATTTCTTTCATCACAAGGGAGTAAAAAGAAGGGTCCGTATATATTTTTACAGTTTCAAGGCAATTTGATATTTCATCTGCTGCCAGCGACAGAGCGGTATCGATACCGTGCTGTTCGATAAGACCTTCCAGTATGTTTTGCTGCCCGGTCATGCGATCTTCAAAATGATCACAAATATCATCAATAAAAGCAAATGCCTTTCCCATAGCCAATATAGCTTTAGCCTGTGTTTCAAGCATACTTTGACAGCCTGTTGCAAGCTCTGAAGCAGCCTGTACGAATAAAATAGATTTGGAAAGTATTTTATATTCGGAAAAGGCATTGTTGGTATTATCGGAAACATACAGCTCGGCTGCGGCAGTTTGCTTCATCAAATGAAGTATATTGCCGTATTTTACATTGTTTTTTTCCTTTATCTCTTTCATACCCAATGCAGTTTCGTAAAAGAGCATATCTATGACCGAGTTGTCTTTACATTTGCCGAAATCAATGAAGTAATGTGACCAATGATCATATTTAAGTTTGATTGCAGCTTCTTCCTTTTGAGCCGAACTTCCGTGATCTAAGCAGTAGTCAAGTATACAGCAGAGCAAAGAAAAATAAACGGCTGCTCTTGCTGTTTTTTTATTGACGTTGTTGAAAAAGCATTTGTTCATCAAAATGTTTTTTTTACAATTTATAAATATAACATTATTGAAGGAATTGCCGTATTCCCTTATGACGCTGTCCCATATATCGGTATTTATTTCCAAATATCTGCAATATTCGGAATATTCGCCATTATATTGTACAAACTGTGGTATAATAAGTCCTTTACATGATAATTGCTCATAAAGCTTATCAAAATATATACATTTGTCCATATATTACCATCCGCCGCTGTAGTAGCTGTAATAACTGTAGTATGTATATGAGCTATAGCTTTTATTATCCTCAATAACAGTTTTTTCCTTTTCTTTTTCTATTTTGGCATTGAGCTTTTCATATGCTGTCTGTGCTTCGCTGTGACCTTTGTCAATAGCCGCTTCATAATAGGCAAGAGCCTGTTTATTATCGGCAGCATGTCCAAGACCGTTTTCATATATTATTCCCAGCTTATAATTAGATTCGGCAGTTTTGGATTTTTCATATTCTTTGGCTGCATTGGAATATTGCTCAAGCTCATAGAATATATTTCCTGTTTTTTCATATATTTCCCCATTTTTATTTTTTATTGAGCTGTAATATCTAAGGGCGCTTTGGAGGAAACGTTCTTTTTCTTTGGGAGAATCTGTTGTAAAGCCTTCATTATAGTATATGTCAGCCAGCTGAGCAATGGCAGCCATATGGTCTTGAGCTGCGGCAATATTAAGATATTTTATACAGTTTGTGTAATTCTCGTCTGTGCTGTCATTGATTTTTTTATAATAATCCATTCCTTTTTTATATGCTGCTTCTGCTGAACCGCTGTCGGCAAGAGCTGTAATATCGTCATTTTCCAGTTTCATAGTATTTCCTTTCCGACTCTCTTGCATGATCATTTCGCTTGCTGTTTTATCTCCTGCAAGAGAAGCCTTCATTAAAATTTTTTTGGCTTTATTATAGTCTTTGTTATGTAAATAATATTTTCCGAGAAGCTTGTATTCGGAGACGTTAAGCGATGATTTGAGTTTCAGTATCATTTCACCGCACGTATTTATATCCATACGTATTTTGTTGTATTCATAGAGCTCCAAAAGCTTCCTTATATAAATTTCAGATGAATAATTGAGCTTTGTAAATTCATTTATTTCCTCACCGCTTGATCGCTTGGACATAAAATCGTTTATTATTAAATTTGCCGCAAGGGTTTTACCGGATATATTTTTATATTCCGAAGCCAGTTCCGTAAGCCGTTTATTGCTGTCATTTTGAGGATATATTTTGTATATATATGCCAGCCTTATAATAAGTTCCATAATAAGCTCTTCCTGAGCTATATGGTATCCGCTGCTTTCCTTCTGACATAGTGCCCTTGCTTCTGAATGTATATCGGCGATCTTTTCAAGAAGAATGCGGCATACATTAGTATAATCGCTGTATATTTTATTTATGGAGTCTACATCATAATTATACTGAGTTTTGAATCGATCGACTTCGGATCTTATATCATCGGAAATATATACCAGATTTTCATTTATTTCTGTTATACGATTTTCAATGTCATAATTTCTTTCTGCAAGATATTGAGATATTTCCAGAAGAACATTTTCAAAATAATATTTATAACAGAAATTATCTTTGCCACAGAGGTCATGGTAGCTTTTATTAATATTGACAAATGCACTATTCAAATCAGCATACTCACTACATATCTTTATATTTTTTTCCTTGCAGTAAAGTTCTGTTTCGGTATCAACTGTACCTATTACAATAATTTCTGAAAGATTAGGGAATAATTCAAGGGCATCTTTGCTGCATTGTTCACCTTTTATTATGAGCATATCAAGTGAATTTGTTACAGGAGAAAAATACTTGCTGTCGGTATCAATGCCCTTCGGTATAATAATATAGCTTAAGGCCTTTGGTATGACAGAAGATGACATTGATATTGCATATGAAAAGGATTCCAGCGCCAGATCGTTTTCATCGGAATATTTAAGAAAGTCTATATATTCCTTGTTAACACAGTCAATAAGCTTTTCGGGTAAATTAAGTATTTTTATAGGAAGCTGTTCTTGACTATTGAATAATATTGTAGGTACAATATTAGAAATAATATGGTTATTTTCATTTTTTAGTAAAAGGTTTATGACCTTATCTATTGTACCGGGTTTGAATCTTTCATCAAGGACTTTTTTACAGAGCTTTTTAAAGTCGTTCTTATATTCGTAGGGTCCATATATACCTACTACAGTAGTATTTATAATTTCGGGAAAATACAGATATAATGCCATATCCATAAGAATATCCTTTAGTTTTTCTATTACTGCATATTTATTTTCGTATTGGAGCTTTTCTATAACAGGTACAAGATCATTGTCAATTATGTTGCCTGCCTCATTAAAATAAGCAAAGCTTTTATCGGTGCCCTCTGAATTTATTTCATCGTCCACGAGCCTTGACAGAGTCTTAAGTATTTCTGTACTTTTGTTTATATCTGAGCTTTTCATTCGCTTCCCTCCTTTAATTCAGCCACGATTTTTTTAAGCTCTTTGAAATATTTGTTTAGTTTTTCCTTGTCTGATTTTAATTCGGGAATTGAGTGATTTACCTTTCCATATTCTTTTACCACAGGATAAATATGGCTGCTGTTAACTGAGGAAGCCAATATGTTTTCAAGAGCATTTAACTTGCCTGCTTCCGAGTCTATCTGGGCTTGGACCTGATTGTCTATGTTTTTTCTTATTTTTTCTATTTGCTTTGATATATCAAAGTCAGCATCAGACTTTTTGTTTATTTTAGAAAAATATTTTTCCAACACCCCTTCGCCTATAATCGTATTGCCATGCATGGAGTTGTAGGCTATCACATCGAATACGTTTATGTTGGCGTTTTTAATAATTTCTTTTGTGTGTTCTAATTTCTTGAGCACATCGTCATAAAGCATAAGGTCTGCCTTTGTGATCACAACAAGTATTTCGGTGTCCAAATTGAGAGTGGATAAAAATTTAATATCATTTTCATCGATAACTCCCTTTTCACCATCTACGAGCCATATTATAAAATCCGATGCTTTAAGCTGCTGTCTTGCAAGCTCTCTGTCGGTATTATTTCCAATTTTATAATTTTCAGCTTTGCTGTAACCGGGTGTATCCAAAATAGCAATATTGGGATAAGAGAACATCGGTGTATATACCACCAGATTTTGTATAAGCTTTGAAAAGCCTATGTTGTATTTTTCATCAAATTCATGAGTGATTGCATCTACAGCGTCATCATCAAGCTTTATTATGTTATCTGTTTCCGATATTGCCATGTTTGACTTTTCTTCTGCATTGAGAATATAAGTTGCGATGGAAGTGGTAGGGCGTTGCCCAACAGGAAGCTTCACATTTGTTATGGAATTTATAAAAAGTGATTTTCCTGCGCTGAACTGACCGCCTATTCCAAGCACTTTTTTGCCGTTCAATAATTTTATTTTCTGATGCTCATTGAGTTTATTACCTATTTTTACAAGATTTTTGTAAAGTTCAAGACCATTTTCCAGTTTAAGCTCGGCTATGATAGGAAATATTTTGTTTTCTATTATATTTTCGTATACATGAGCATGGTTATGTCCTTTGTGTGGAGAAACTATGCTCTTTATAAGCTCTATCCCCATTTGAGGTTCATTTAGATATGGGTTTTTGCAATCATCCGATAAAGGAATATCTGCCATAGTTTCATTTTCGTATAATGCCATATATATTCTCCTATCCTATAAATGATTTTTTGGCTTCGGTCAATGCTTTGATAAAGCTTTCATGTGCCATGATACTTTCTTCCTTATTGCTGAGCTGTTCTACTATCTTGTTTGTATTGCCCTCTATAGTTTCTGTAATACTGTCTATAAAGGTCAAAGCTTCTTCTTTAAGTGTCTGTTCTATTTCATCTGCTCGCCTATTGGTCATAGCGATCAAATCTTCGTTGATCTTTCGCATGGCTGTAGTCTGTGCCATTCTAAGAAGAGGGATACTGTCATTTTTTACGGCGCCGTTACTAATATCAACATTACTTGTTCTAAAATACATTAAACCGTGTTTCTCGGCATCGGAAGAACTATTCAGCTCGCTATACAATATATCTTCATATTTGCCAAAGTCCATCTCGCCAAAGTTCTGAAGTGTTTTAAGCTTCTTCAAAGCGTTGTCAAGAGGTACGAGTATTCGCTGCTCATCAAAGTATCTGTCTGAGGTCTCAAACACCTTCATCACAACTGCCTTTATACTATTGCTGAGCTTTTCTATATTGATAAGAGTTTGCGCATGGTCGTTGATTATCTTCCAACTGCTGTCCATATATGCTTCAAGATTTTCAACTGCATCGCTTATATTGGCAGTATGGGTCGTAATTATCTTGTCATGGTTTATCTCCTTCTTCCACCATAAAATACCTTTGGTTTGGGTAGTTGTTTTTGTTTCCTGTGTTGTGGAAACGCTTATATCACGGTGGTTTATTTTTTCTTTTGATATTTCTACAGATAAGCCGTTAAGATTATTTCTGATCTCTGTAGCAGCTGATTCAAAGAGATTCCGTACAACGATACGGACCGAATCCAAGCCCTCCTTTATATTGGCGAGTCTTTCCTTAAGTATTTCAATGTCAGCTGTTTTCAGATCTGTAAGAGCGTTTTTTGAAGCTAATATAATATCATCTATTTCTCCGGCAAAGTTAAGTGTTTGCTCGGAAATTATGTTATTTATTCTCTTTTTAATGATGGCATCTCTGTTTTCTCTTATTTTGCCGTAACTTTTCTCCCTTACATCTGTAATACTTGAAAGACCGATCAAAGTTTCGGCGTTACATTTAAAATCAGGGAAATGATCTTTCAAATTTTGTACCATATGTTGTTCATGAGGTTCAAGCGGTTCGTTTTTTTGCATATGCAGTCCTGCGGTATACGCAACGGAGGAGGTGCATATAATATCTGCTGCCTTCAGCTTTTCTATTATTTCGCCTTTTCCGCCGCTTATCCTGCTTATGCTTGCCTTTGCCTGGCTGTTGCAGTTTTCTCTTGTTCCGATATATGCTTCACGGAATGTCGGCTTGTGCTTGAGAGGATACTGAAGTATTGCAGAATCCATTTTGCTTCCTATGAATACGGCATAATCAATGCTGTTGTTAGGAAGAGTCCTGTAAATAAATTCCATATCCGCATCGCTTAAAAATTGTCCGCAGTAGGATAAAATAAATACGGCATCGCATTCTATCAGAAAATTTTTGGTCACACGGCTTCTTGAGATTATGGGATCATTAAGACCGGGCGTATCTATTACTTCTATTCCCTCAAGCATTTTGTTGCTTAATACTATTTCTGTATATTTCACTATGGGAGTATACCTGCCATTGGCGCCAACATACTCGCTGAGCTTTCTGATATGTGTTTTGTCATCGCCTTCATTGCTTTCAAATTCTTCTGTTTTGCCCAGACAGCTGTTTATATCGATGCCGCTTTTTATTGCCATATCATATACTTCCTTGCATGATATTAACATCTCGGGGAGATTTGCTCTGCGTGTTTTTTCAAATTCCTCAAATGTTGGCATTTTTTCAGGACTCGTTTCTATATTGGAGAATACTCTTTTCTTTCTTTTTTTCTCCTCCTCACGCCTCTTTATTTCTTCTTCATAAAGCGCTTTTATTTCTGTGTCATATTTATTTGCCTTCTGTGATATAGTATTCCAGTCCTCTTCATCATAAAAATGTATTTTTGCACTTGGTTTTTCGCCATAGCTTATTTTTGTAAGGGCAGCCGTCATAGGAGTAGGTGCTTTGGGAAGTATCTCATTTCCGTCAAATATAAGACAATTAAGGAATGATGATTTGCCTGCTTTCACCTCTCCTACGATCCCCAGCTTAAGAGTTCTGCCTTTTTCCATGACCTTATCGATGTTTTTAGATAATTTTTCGGCATCTTCTTGAAATGCATTTATCGTTGAATTGTCTATAAGGTTTTTATGCTTATCAAGCATACTGTTTATTGTGTTTAATTTTTCAAGTAATTGTTTGGATCCCATATCTTTCCTCCTATTATTGCCGCTTTTTATGCAAAGGCGCTTATTGCGGTTTTGATCTCGTTTATATCATTATATGCTTCTTCAAGTTTGGCATTATGATCTTCCTCTGATTTTGCTCTGTTTTCTTTTGCATGTTCAATGGATTCAATTTCGATCTTTATAAGGCTGTTTATACGCTCTTCCGCTTGTGCCGTCAATTCCTCCTGTGTATTCAATATGCATTTTTCGATTTCCGGCTGAATACGGGTTACTATTTTAGGTATTACCTCGTTTGTCACCTTACTGCGCAAAGGATCTGTTTTGTCGTTTCCGCCAAACAGCTTTAATATATCGGGTAGGAATAAAAGGGCAAGCTGAAGTATATTTACAATAGGTCCTGCAGGCAATTCAATTATAGCCATAAGTGATGCTATTATAGTCTTATATGTTTTATCGAGATCTTCAATGCTTTTTGTATCGATCTCGGGAAGAGAAATATTGTCTGCTCCCGTAAGCATTTCTGATATATTTGCAGTAATATTGATCTCTTCAATAAAGTCTGAAAAACACTCCTGTATATTATACTGTATCGAATGAGCAAGAGTGGTCCTTAAAATATTGTTGACCTCTATACGAAAGCTGTGTTCACCGTTTTGAATAGCTGCGGCAAGGGAATCCGCTCTGCTGCGCAAGGCGTTTTCTATATCAGAAAGTATGGCAGGTGCCGCCTGATTTTTCAACTTGTCTGAAAGGCGGAACTTTTCTCTCTTAAGGCTGTTGATAAGCTCCTCTTTTGCCCTTTCATGAAGTCTTATTTCTTCATCGAAAGCGCTAAAGTCAGCGGATATATTGTTTCTGTATACATTTATGCCATTTATGCATTTTGCGCCTAATTCATACACACTATCGGCAAATTCATATGCAAATATCCTGTCCTTATCAAAATCTTTAATAAGAGATATAATTTTTTTTGCAGCGTCCTTATCAAATTTTGACGTTGTTTTGATGGGTATTTTTTTGCCGAAATAAAATGAAGAATCGGTCTCTATCCCCTCTGCTACTTTTCTTATGTCCTCTTCACTTTTCAGATCTGTTTTACTTATCAGTATACCTATGTCGTTAGCGTCGTCCTTTATCCCCATCACATAGCTGCCAAGATCTGTTTTAAATGTGCCTTCTTCACAGTCAATAACAAGTATATAGCCGTTTCCTTTGCCCATATACTGTAAAATGGCTTTGTTGTGCTCTTCTATTCCGGAATTAAAGCCGGGTGTGTCTACTATCCTGCAATCTCCCAGCTTTTTTATATTCTCGTTTTTAAGGTGCCACAGAAGTTTGTCATATTCTTTAGTATTTATAGAGTCTGCGGCTTCTATTGAAAATCTGTCTGAATGCTCATCTTTAATTGCTTCTATGTATTCGTCAATATCATACATCAATTCGCTTGCGACAGCTGTTTCGGGTTTTTGATCCTCCTCTAAGAGTTCTCTTCCTATAAATGCGTTTATTAGTGCGCTTTTACCTGCGCTGAAGCCGCCGACAAACAATATTTTCAGCCTGTATAGATCTATATTTTCAGCTATAATATTCCCGTTTTCTTCAAGGGTTTTGAACTCGTATTTTTGACTTTTGCTCATTATAAGCTCAAGAGCTTTGACGATTTCTCTTTTCATTTTGATTCCTCCTTATATTTATATATTGTGTTATTTCATATATAGGACTCATACTAGTCCCATTTTATCATATAATTCTAATATAATCAACAGAAAAAGGACTGATTTTAGTTCTTTTTCTGAGAGGTGTTACTATGGAAGAACAAAAAATAAAGCAGGATAAATATGGAACAATAGGCAAAAATATAAGAAAGGTCCGCTTATCCCGTAAAATAGGACAGACAGACCTTGTGAGAAGAGTACAGCTTTTGGGCGTTCCTCTTACAAGAGAATCTCTTGTTAAGATAGAGCGGGGCATACAGCATATACAGCTTGCCCAGCTCAGAGCCATAAAGGACGTGCTTGAAACAAGCTATGATGAACTTTTGAAGTAGCTCTATTTTGCTGTGTTTATATTTATTATTTTGTAACCCATATTGTCAATTATGCTTTTTAGCTTGTCCCAACCTATGTTATTTTCAAAATAGTCTGATGTCATTGGTCGGAACACAAGGCGAAAGCCTTCTTTGAGTTTATCGTTGTGTACTATATACATGTACTCCTCGTGCTTTTTGTTAAAGGCATCGAGGAGTTTTTCTGCATTTATGTCCAAATAGCCTCCTCCATCTATATCTACTGTTATTACATAATACTCCCCATTGCCGTAAAAAACAGGTTTGGGACAATAATCGCTGTCATGTATGCCCTTATAATTGACATTGCGTTCATAACATTTGTCGCAATATGGATAACCTGATATGTAATTGATATTTCCTTCTATGCTTTTTCCACAATCCTCACATATTTGCTCAAATTTTTCTTCCATTTCTTTCCCTCTTATAATATTTCTTTATTATATAATATCATATTAAAATACATATTGTACTATGCTGACAGCATAACGGAGGAAATATTGAGCTGAGACCACAGCTGTAAATGAATGCGTTGTTTATAGACATAGATATACTTACGTCTGAGATATATAAAATACATATGCATAGTTTCTCTTATACTGTCCTTTTTAGCAAGTATCTGTATTTTGTTATCACCGAGCTGATGCTCTGAAAATCAGAAGTATTATACTGTATAAAAAGCCAATGACAGGCAAAATACCTGTCATTGCTTTTGTAGTTGAAATAATCACTATATCTTTTTTAAATACTTGGTTTTGTCAACAGGGTATGGCGCAGTCCTTCTCCTGTGTTTTTCTATAGTGGCCACTTCGCCAATAACATTTCCCTTTGTGC
This sequence comes from uncultured Clostridia bacterium, assembly GCA_947589405.1. Classification (GTDB taxonomy): domain Bacteria; phylum Bacillota; class Clostridia; order Lachnospirales; family CAG-274; genus CANPXH01. Next base: position 11,660 of record CANQBT010000045.1, read on the forward strand.
CAAAAGATACCATTACCTTATCTCCTATTGAAACGGATCCGTCATCGGTAAGATAATACCATAATGTATTGCTATAGGGAAGCATTACACCACAGAAGGTATATACCTTCATATCCGTTTCGGCAAGAGGATCTGTATATGATAGCTTTTCCCTTGTTGTCTGCTTTTGGCGCTGTTTAATTTCCTCTATTTCTTTCTGTCGGCGGCGCTTATATTCCGCATCTACGGCAGCCGAAAATTCAGCTTCGGTTTCATAGTCGTTAGGGTCTATACCGTATTTTACTTTATCGGTAATACGGTAAATTCTCCATCTGTATTTTGCTTCGTTTATAGCAGCGTTATATTCCTCCTCAGTTTCGTAACTAAGGGGATCGATCCCGTATTCTGAACCGTCGGCACAGTTTTTTCTCCATGAATGGCAGCGGGAAAATTGATACTTGGCGCTGTTTTTTTCAACATAGCTTATATACTCATCGACCTTGTTAATGAATTTTGGCAGCAATCTTTTTATGCGCTTGTCATTCATATCTTCTATTAAAGGAATAATATTAAACTTAAACGCTTCCATTGCTTCAAGCTCTTCCCAGTCTGAACAGTCGGATATTATTCTGTTTATAAGGTCGTCTTTATCCTTCCCCTTGCTTTTATCGTTATCCATAGCTGAAATAAACATTTTCTTTGCTTCCTCCGTAAGCCCCAGCTTGAGTGCCCGTGCTATAAATGAATATATACAGCTTGGAAATTTGGGATTCAAGGCAAGCAATCCCTGACAGAATTTTGCATCAGAACCGATAGCTTTTACTGCTATATCCATAAATTCTTCGGGATAGTCCTCTACCGATGAAATAATGCTGTTATAAATAGTTCGGTCATTTGTCATGTATTCCCTGTATGGACCAAATTCTATGATACACCATCTCCATATATTAACCGCAAGAGTTTGATCTTCCTCTGCTATTTCCAAAAAGAGGTCGTTAAAATCCGTTACAGGCTCCTCGTCCTCATCAGGTACGGAAATAGGAAGCGCAAAGTTTTCCTTTACAGCCTGCGCAAAAAGAAAACCGTAATGAATAGTAAGATATTTCGCTGCAATTTTATCCGAGTGCAGTATGAACATACATTTTTTTATTTCTTTTTTCTGACTGCTGTCAACGGGTATGACTGCGTCATCATGTTCAATTTCGCAGAGGTAAAGTGCGGCATTGTATTTCCTTTTGTTAGGGTAATCAGATCCTTTTATTGCGTCATAAGCTTCCTGATAAGGCGTTTCCACTTTAAAACTAAGTGTTATGGGAATATCGATATGAGAAGGATATTCCTCTTCTTCCTCAAGAGTATCGTCAGCTCCATAAGACTCTTCTTCTCTAGCCTCATCAAGGGCTTCTTCGTATTCCTCTTCTGTTTCATAATCTTCCGGGTCTATGTCATATTCAGAACCGTCCTCACAGTAATCACGCCAACCGTACTTTTCCTCATTCAGAGCTTCAATATATTCCTCTTCCGTTTCATAATCTTCCGGGTATATGCCATATTCAAAGCCGTCCTCGCAATAATTACGCCAACCGTACTCATCGGTATCATCGGTGGTACTGACATTATAATTGCAATTTTGAAGGCTTTGAGTATCATTTTCATTTTCATCGGGAAACAGATAATATCTGTCAGGGGAATTTCCATATTTCTTCCTCAATCTTTTTTCATATTCCTTGTAGGCTATCATCGCTTCAAATGTATCTGTTTTTCCGTCATGGTTAAAGTCGAACAAAGTACCTAAAAGTCCCGAATTCTTTTTTTTCTTATTATCGTCCTTTTTTTTCATTATCTGTCCCCCTTCGATCAACCGATACTATATATATTATTATATTACTTGAAATGTCCCATAAAATGGACACATATGTCTTATTATATTCAGTATAATACAAAAAGGCTGTTAAATCAATGTTTTGCTAAGTCAGATAACAAGCCAATAATGTTACGCTTGTGCATAATAATTACAATACAAAAAACAGACCACATATAAAGTGGCCTGTTCATGCTGACATAAAATGCCATTTTTATTCGTTTTGATATTTAAAAGACAGCGGATAAAAGTCCTATACGGTATAGAACTTTATCTCGCCCTTATCCAGAAGCTTTTGTACGGATTCCTTAGCCGTTATCACATTGTTCTTCTCATCTGTGAATGTGATCTTGTATTCATCGTCAAATACGCATTCTGCTGTGCCTTCTTTAGTGATCTTAGCAGTACCCTTAGTTATAATATCCTTGCCGTTTGACTCTATTATCTGATAGTCAAAGGAGGTCGCTGTAAGCTTGCTTATAACAAGGGTCTTGGCTGTAGCAGATGAACCGCTTGAATAGGTGCCTTCTTTAAAGGCTGTAACAGCTGTTGCAGGCGCATTCTTGTCCTCCTGCTTATAGAGGGCTT
>CANQBT010000046.1 GCA_947589405.1 uncultured Clostridia bacterium
GCACTTATACTTATTGCTCTCATATTCAGAATTAAAATGAAAAACTATAAGTACAAGCCCGAAGGCTCTCAGAATGTCATAGAGCTTATAATTGAGTTTATGGACAGCTTTGTAAAGTCTGCCATGACCGATAAATATGCTTATTTCGGCAACTGGTTTTTCGGTGTATTTGCTCTTATACTTGTGTCCAATCTCAGCGGACTGCTGGGCTTCAGGCCGCCGACGGCAGACCTTTGCACAACGGCCGCAATAACGCTGACCACATTCTTTTTAATTCACTTTATGGGTATATGGACAGGCAAAGGAGGTTATTTCAAGGGATACCTTGAGCCTATACCTATCCTGCTCCCCATCAATATCATAAGCGAGCTGGCAACGCCTATATCACTGAGCTTCCGTCTATTCGGCAACATTTTAGGCGGTATGATAATAATGGGCATGGTATATATGGCTCTGGGCAATCTGCCGAGTATACTTAAGATATTCAATATCGGTGTACCCGCTGCCCTGCATGTATACTTCGATGTATTTGCCGGCTGTATTCAGACAGTAATTTTCGTTATGCTGTCAATGACATTTATTAAGGATAAGATAGCAGACTAAATTTTATCCGAATCAAATATTTTTAATCACAAGGAGGATATTTATAATGGAAGGATTAGATCCAAGAGCTTTTGTATTAGGTTGTTCTGCAATAGGCGCAGGTTTAGCTATGATAGCAGGTATAGGTCCCGGTATAGGTCAGGGTTTTGCCGCAGGTAAGGGTGCCGAAGCCGTTGGACGTCAGCCCGAAGCAAGAGGTACTATTACATCTACAATGCTTTTAGGCTGTGCTGTTGCCGAGTCAACAGGTATATACGGTCTTGTTGTAGCCATGATATTATTATTTGCTAACCCATTAGTAGGTAAAATTGCCGGATAATATTCAGATCGTGTAACAATTTTTACCGAAAGGAGGCAGCAAATTGGAAGGCTATGTTATTATGCTGGATCAGCAGACTCTTATACAGGTCGCTCTTCAGCTTATTAATACCGCCATACTCTGCTTTGCATTGTCAAAGCTTTTGTATAAGCCTGTTCTCAAATTTGTAAATGCGAGAAAGGAAAAGATAGCCGAGCAGATAGATTCTGCCGAAGCCAAGCTTTCAGAAGCAAACGCCTTAAAGGCAGAGTATGAAAACAAATTAAAGAATATTGATGCCGAAAGAACGCAGATACTTGACGAGGCAAGGACTCAGGCTAACAAGAACAGCCAGCAGATAATTGCCGAAGCCAAGACAGAGGCAGGCAATATTCACAACAGAGCCATGACCGATATAAAGAGAGAGGAAGAGAAGGCAAAAGACCAGATCAAGAAGCAGATAATAGAGGTCTCCACTATGGTCTCAGGCAAGTTCATTGCCGCCAATATGACCGAAGAGGAGCAACAAAAGCTTGTTGATGATACAATATCTGATTTGGAGGGTGTTGAATGGCTCAATTAATTTCCGTCAGATATGCAGCAGCTCTCTTTGAATTGGCTTTGGAAAAAGACTGTATAGATAAATACAGCGATGAAATAAAATTAATACGTGACGCTGTCACAGATGACGGCGAAATAATGAAAATATTGGATCATCCGCAGATAAGCTCAGAGGAAAAGCTCAAAATACTTACATCTGCCTTTGAAGGCAAGGTGAGCGCTGATATTATGGGACTTATAAACATAGTATTCAGAAAGAACAGGGAAACAGAGCTGGCGGATATTCTGAACAAATATCTGGATATGGCAGAAAAGCACAAGGGCATTGTATACGCTACCGTAGAAAGCGCTTGTCCTCTTAAAGCAGATGCCATAGACGAGATAAAAGCAAAATTGTCTAATAAATTAAATAAGCAGGTCATTGTGGAAGCAAAGGTAGTCCCTGAGCTTATAGGCGGTATAAGGATAAGCGTAGAGGGACATGTGATAGACAGTACGATAAAGACTCAGCTTTCAGAGCTTAAAGGAAAGCTTATCGAAACAAGACTTGCGTAAAGAAGGAGTGTAACCTAAGAATGAATATCAGACCTGAAGAAATTAGTTCTGTCATAAAGGAACAGATAAAGGGCTATAGCACAAAGCTTAATGTGTCTGAGGTCGGTACGGTTATACAGGTCGGCGACGGTATTGCCAGAGTTTACGGACTGGACAACGCCATGAGCGGTGAGCTTCTGGAGTTTGAAAACGGCGTAATGGGTATGGCGCAGAACCTTGAGGAGGACAACGTCGGCGTTGTTATTCTGGGTTCCGACGAGGGTATAAAGGAAGGCTCTTCCGTAAAGCTTACGGGAAAGGTGGCTTCCGTACCGGTAGGCGATGCCATGATAGGCAGGGTCGTAAACGCTTTAGGCAGCCCTATAGATGAGAAGGGTCCTATTGTGACAGACAAGACCAGACCTATAGAAAGAGTTGCCCCCGGCGTAATCACAAGAAAGGGCGTAAGCGTACCCCTTCAGACAGGTATAAAGGCCATAGACGCTATGGTCCCTATCGGTCGTGGTCAGAGAGAGCTTGTCATTGGCGACAGACAGACAGGCAAGACTGCAATATGTATAGACACTATTATAAATCAGAAGGGCAAGGATTGTCTTTGTATCTATGTTGCAATAGGTCAGAAGGCATCTACGGTTGCCCGTATAGTTAAGAGCCTTGAGGACACAGGCGCTATGGACTATACCACAGTAGTTGCGGCAACTGCTTCAGAATCCGCTACTCTTCAATATATAGCTCCCTATGCAGGCTGTGCGATAGGAGAGGAATGGATGGAATCAGGAAAGGACGTGCTCATAGTATACGACGATCTGTCAAAGCACGCCGTTGCCTACAGAGCAATGTCACTTCTGCTCAAAAGACCTCCGGGACGTGAGGCATATCCCGGCGATGTATTCTATCTTCATTCAAGACTGCTTGAAAGAGCCGCAAGAATAGACAAGGAATACGGCGGAGGTTCACTTACTGCCCTGCCTATAATAGAAACACAGGCAGGCGATGTTTCTGCATATATCCCCACAAACGTAATTTCAATTACGGACGGTCAGATCTTCCTTGAGAGCGAGCTTTTCAACTCAGGCGTAAGACCTGCCATAAATGCTGGTCTTTCAGTATCAAGAGTAGGCGGCTCCGCTCAGATAAAGGCTATGAAGAAAATAGCCGGACCTATCAGAACAGAGCTTGCTCAGTACAGAGAGCTTGAGAGCTTCTCACAGTTCGGCTCAGATCTGGACAAGGATACTCTTGACAGACTTAATCACGGCAAAATAATTGTGGAAATACTTAAGCAGCCTCAGTACAAGACACTTGAGGTAGAAAAAGAGGTCATAATACTCTATGCTGTTACGAACAAATATCTTGACGATATTGACGCAGACAGGATACTGGACTTTGAATCAGGCTTCTTTGAGTATATGGAAAAGTACCACAATAACGTGCTTACAGGCATCAAGGAAACCAAAGAGATAAGTCCTGAGGCTGAGAAAGAGCTTAAAGAAGCTATCGAAGCCTTCAAGAAAGAATTTAAATAAATAGTGAGGTGATATTATGGCATCAATGCGTGATATAAAGCGCAGGATCAAAAGTGTCAATAGCACCCAGCAGATAACAAAGGCCATGAACCTTGTAGCCAGCTCCAAGCTGACTAAGGCTAAGAACCGCTTTACCGATACAAAGCCCTTCTTCCAGGCTACACGCAATGTAATAGCCGATGTGGTAAAGGGAAGCAAGGGTATCTCCAATGAATTTATGGAGGAAAGAGAGGTAAAGAATAGCCTAATAGTGGTAATTACAGGCGACAGAGGTCTTTGCGGCGGCTATAATGCCAATGTATGCAAGGAAGCATACGCTCTCTCAAAGGGAAAGAACGCTTCCTTTATAACAGTAGGCAGCAAGGCAAGAGAATTTTTCAGCCACAAGAAATGCAATATCGTCACTTCCTACAGGGATATGTCGGAAAAGCCCGACTATTCCGATGCATACATTTTAGGCAGTAAGGTAATTGATATGTATACAAAGGGTGAGGCAGACGAAATATACTTGGTATACACAAGGTTCATTTCCACTCTTACAAATGAGCCTGAGCATATCAAGCTGCTGCCCCTTGACCCTAAGGATTTTGAAGGCAGTAACGCTCCCCACAGCTCTACACTTACGATATATGAGCCTGATGAGGAGTCTGTACTGGAATATGTTATTCCCAAGTATGTGAACACCGTTATTTTCGGCGCTATGATAGAATCGGCAGTATGCGAGCTTAGCTCACGTATGACAGCTATGGACTCCGCTACCGAAAACGCAAGCGAAATGATAGCCCATCTCAACCTTGTGTACAACAGAGTACGTCAGGGCGCTATCACTCAGGAGATAACCGAAATAGTAAGCGGCAGCAATGCTTTGGAATAGGAATAGGAGTGAAAAAATGGCAGAAAAGAATGTCGGCAGGATAATCCAGATTATCGGTGCCGTATTGGATATTAAATTTTCCGGTGAAAACCTGCCGGCTCTTAATAACGCAATAGAGATACAGCTCGGCGACAGAAAAATTGTTGCCGAAGTTGCTCAGCATCTTGGAGATGATGTTGTAAAGTGTATTGCAATGAGTTCTACAGACGGTCTTAAAAGAGGTATGGAGGCCGTTGATACAGGTGCGCCTATAAGCGTGCCCGTAGGCAATGAGACACTAGGAAGAATGTTTAATGTAACAGGCGACCCTATCGATGGCAAGGAAGCTCCTGTTACAGAGGAAAGATGGTCTATACACAGAGAAGCCCCAAGCTTCTCAGAGCAGAACAACTCTGCCGAGATACTGGAAACAGGCATAAAGGCCATCGACCTTCTCTGCCCTTATTCTAAGGGTGGTAAGATAGGTCTTTTCGGCGGTGCAGGCGTTGGCAAGACAGTCCTTATTATGGAGCTTATTACCAACATAGCTACCGAGCATCAGGGCTACTCCGTATTCAGCGGTGTAGGCGAGAGAACAAGAGAGGGTAACGACCTCTACTACGAGATGCAGGAATCAGGCGTTTTGAAGCAGACTGCTCTTGTATTCGGTCAGATGAACGAGCCTCCCGGAGCAAGAATGAGGATCGCTCTTACGGGTCTTACAATGGCTGAGTACTTCAGAGATAAGGCTAAGCAGGACGTGCTTCTGTTTATCGACAATATATTCAGATTCGTACAGGCAGGCTCAGAGGTTTCAGCACTTCTGGGACGTATGCCTTCAGCCGTAGGCTATCAGCCTACATTGGCTACAGAGCTGGGCGCTCTTCAGGAGAGGATAACTTCCACAAAGAACGGTTCCATCACATCTGTTCAGGCTGTATACGTTCCTGCCGATGACCTTACAGACCCTGCTCCCGCTACTACATTTGCTCACCTTGACGCAACTACCGTTTTGTCAAGAGCAATAGTTGAGCTTGGTATATACCCTGCTATAGATCCCCTTGAATCCACTTCAAGAATACTGGATCCACAGGTGGTAGGCGAAGAGCACTATTCAGTAGCAAGACAGGTACAGGCTATACTTCAGAAGTACAAGGAATTGCAGGATATAATCGCTATTCTTGGTATGGATGAGCTTTCTGAGGACGACAAGATAGTCGTAAACAGAGCCAGAAAGATACAGAGATTCTTATCTCAGCCCTTCCATGTTGCTGAGAACTTCACAGGCTTTCCGGGACAGTATGTTCCCATTGCAGATACTGTAAGAGGCTTCAAGGAAATACTTGAGGGCAAGCACGACGATATTCCCGAAGGCTATTTCCTTAACTCAGGAAAGATAGAGGACGTTGTGGAAAAATATCGCAATGCCAATAAATAATAAGGAGGGATATTATGGCTAAACTATCCCTTAAAATTATTACTCCCGAAAGACATATGTTTGAAGGGGAGGTAGACATGGTCATTATGAGGACCACAAGCGGCGATGTAGGTATACTGCACGGTCATCAGCCTCTTGTTACAGTACTGGACTACGGCGTTCTCACTCTTAAAAACGAAGGCGAAGAGGATAAAAAGGCAGCCCTTTTAGGCGGATTTGCCGAAGTCAATGAAAAGGGTATGTCCATACTTACCGACGCTGCCGAATGGTCAGATGAAATAGACGTGGTAAGAGCTCAGAAGGCTAAGGAAAGAGCCGAAGCAAGACTTAAGAACATAGACAGCAACGTAGATGTTATGAGAGCCGAGCTGGCACTTAAGAGAGCTTTGGTCAGAATAGGACTTAAAGGATAAGTGATAAAAAGGTATCGTCAAGGCGGTACCTTTTTATAAATACGGAGGTATAAATATGACAAATGAAACAAAAGCATATGTAAAGGAAAAGGCAAAGGAGCTTATGGCTGCATATTCATGCTGTGCGGAAGCAAAGGCAGCGGCTCAGCAATGGCTTGACGCTGTTGATACAGAAAAGGAAGCCGAAGCTACTAAGGCTTTTATTGCAGAGCTGGAGGAGGATATTACTACCATAGACGATTTTATTGCTTTGACCGATTCAGATATGGGCAAAAAGATATTTGGCGAAGAAACTGCCAAAAAGATGAATGCTCACGGTATAGAAATAAAGGCAAAGGGCGCAAAGTACTGCGACTGTCCCGCATGCGCTGCGGCAGAAGCAATACTTGATAAAAAGGAAGATTTGATAGGCTGATAAAAAGGTCTGCGGGAATGCCAAAACAAAGGGCGCTTACCGCAGCCTTTTTTGCTTTGCCCGTCTGCCCTATCGGCATATCGGAATATTATAATATGCAATTTCATTTATAAAATTGTTAGACTTGACAGCTTATATGTGATATAATAAATATATACGGCATATAGCTATTTTACATAAACAAAACGGAGGAATATATATGAATATAAACGATACTCTTGACGCTCTTTTAAAAGCTGCGTTAAATAACGACAGTCTGAGAAAAGCCCTTCTGGCTACCGAAAACAGCAAGGACCCTATGGCGGATTTTTGTGATATTGCGGAGAAGGCAGGCTTTCATATAGATCTGGGGGAATTTTTTGCCCTTAATGAAACTATGTGCAACAATCTTCTCAAAAGCACAAACGGCGGCGCCACATATCCCATAGACGACTGGGGCGACGCCTACGGACAGTTTATATCATCACTTAAATAAGGAAACGATACAGATGAAGGAATTTGTAAGGGAATATTTTGAAAAAATAAATATCCCAATAGACGAAAAACAGGCAAAAGGATTTGAAAAATACGGGGATATGCTTATCGAATGGAATACGGTAATGAATCTCACAGGCATAACGGATAAACGTGAAATAGTTATAAAACACTTTGCCGACAGCGTAATGCCCCTTAAATATTTTGATTTTAAAGGAAAAAGCGTAATAGATATAGGAACAGGCGCAGGCTTTCCCGGACTCCCCATTAAAATAGCAGAGCCTGATACGGACATGACGCTTATGGACTCTCTTCTCAAGCGCATAAATTTCCTGAATGCCGTCTGTGATAATATCGACATAGAAGCCAAGTGCATACATGGCAGAGCAGAAGAGCTGGGACAGGATAAAAATCACAGAGAAAAATATGATATTGCTGTGTCAAGAGCAGTTGCCCCACTTAATGTTCTTATGGAATACGCAATGCCCTTTATAAAAAAAGGCGGTATTTTCCTTGCTTTGAAGGGTCCCGGCATACATGACGAAATAGAGCGTTCACACAACGCCTGTACTGAGCTTGGGGGAAGCATGGTTGATATTAAGCTTGTAGAGCTTCCCGATACGGATCTGCATCATTGTATAGTCGCATTTGAAAAAACAGACGATACCCCCGAAAAATACCCCAGAAGGAGCAAAAAAATAGAAAGGACTCCTTTGTGACAACAGATATGATAAGGAAGGAAACGATATGGAATTCAGTTGGTATAAAAATGAACTTTCCGATAACGCAAGGCTTATACGTGAAAGAGTATTCTGTAATGAACAGGGCGTACTGCCTGAGGAGGACTTTGACGGAAGCGACAGACATTCCGAAAGCGTTGTTTTATTAAAAGAAGGCGTCCCTGTCGCTACAGGCAGAATAACGGTAGGCTCAAGAGGAGAGGCATTGCTCGGCAGAATAGCCTGTATTGCCGAAGAAAGAGGTAAGGGCTGCGGAGCACTTGTTGTAAATGAGCTTATAAGAAGATGCCGTGAAAAAGGCTTTGATGAGGTCTTTGTCCATTCTCAGACAAGAGCAAAGGGCTTCTATAAAAAGCTGGGCTTTGAGGAATACGGCGATGTGTATATGGAAGCAGGTATTGCTCATGTAAATATGAAGAAAAGCATATAAAAAGCACAGCTTCTCCGGCAATATTGATATATTGCCGGAGAAATGTATGAAAACGACTTTTGAATTATTTTTTAATTTATTCAATTTTTTCTTGACAATAAAATACCTTTGTGATACTATGATAAAGACGCGTATCGTCTTTTTTTTGTATGCAGAAAATTTAAATTGATTAAGAGAGGTGAAGGTCTTGAGAACAAGAATCACATTAGCTTGTACAGAGTGTAAACAGAGAAATTACGACACTATGAAGGACAAGAAGGTCCATCCTGACAGAATGGAAACCAAGAAGTATTGTAGATTCTGCAAAACTCATACATTACACAGAGAAACTAAGTAAAAGCCTCATGAAAGGGGAAGGCATATGGCAAAAAAGAAATTTGATTTCAACAACTGGCTGAAGGTTCATGTTGCCGAGTTCAAAAGAATCATATGGCCAAGCAGAGATGAAATAATTAAGGAGACAGTTTCCGTTATCATAATTTCGCTGGTATTTGGTGCTATAATATTTGGCTTTGACCAGGTCGTATCATTGGCATATAACGCATTAGCATCATTATTGGCATAATGAAATGAGGTAATCAAATGTCTACTGAAACCAACAACGAGCTTAAATGGTATGTGATCCATACCTATTCAGGCTATGAAAACAAAGTAAAAACCAATATTGAGAAGCTGGTCGAAAACAGCAATATGGGCGAGCTCATTCCTGAGGTGTCCGTACCTGTTGAAGAAGTAGTGGAAGTCAAGAATGGTAAAAAGAAGGTAGTCCAGAGGAAGCTTTTTCCCGGCTATGTTCTTGTAAAAATGATAATGAATGACGATACATGGTACGTAGTAAGAAACACAAGAGGTGTTACAAGCTTCGTAGGTCCCGGCTCCAAGCCCGTAGCTCTTACAGAGAGCGAGGTTCTTGCAATGGGACTTGAAAGCGTCGATATTGCCGACATAGATCTTAAGCCCGGCGACAGCGTTACTGTTACAACAGGCGCATTTGCCGACAGCGTCGGTACTGTTAAAGAGGTCAATATCAATAAGAAAACCGTTACGGTTGCGATCTCTATGTTCGGTCGTGAGACCCCTATGGAGTTGGACTTTACTCAGGTCCAGCTGTTAGACTGATCAATTGAGAGCTGTGCTCTCAGTGGGAGGGAATTACCCTATATCCCGCTAATTACCACATTATAGGAGGTGCCTTTAAATGGCTAAAAAAGTTGAAGGTTTTATTAAGTTACAAATCGCTGCCGGCAAGGCTACGCCGGCTCCACCGGTTGGTCCTGCATTGGGTCAGCATGGTGTAAACATCATGGGCTTCTGTAAGGAGTTCAATGAAAGAACTGCAAAGGACGCAGGTCTTATAATCCCTGTAGTTATAACAGTATATCAGGATAAGAGCTTTACATTTATTACAAAGACTCCACCTGCTGCCGTTCTTCTTAAGAAGGCATGCAAGATAGAGTCAGGTTCAGGTGTTCCTAACAAGACTAAGGTTGCTAAGATCTCCAGAGCTGAGGTTCAGAAAATAGCTGAGATGAAGATGCCCGACTTAACAGCGGCAACTATGGATGCAGCTATCAGTATGATCGCAGGCACAGCCAGAAGCATGGGTATCGTTGTTGAGGACTAATTGTTAATAAGGTGGGAGGGAATACTCCCGATATTACCACGTAAGGAGGAACTATTGTGAAAAGAGGAAAGAAATATCTCGAAAAATCAAAGCTCATAAACAGAGCAAATTTATATGACGTAGCTGAAGCATGTGCTCTTATACCACAGGTAAGCACAGCTAAGTTCGACGAAACTGTAGAAGCTCATATCCGTTTAGGCGTTGACAGCCGTCATGCTGACCAGCAGGTAAGAGGCGCTGTCGTACTCCCTCATGGTACAGGTAAGACTGTAAGAGTTCTTGTATTTGCTAAGGGTGCCAAAGCTGACGAGGCTGAGGCAGCAGGTGCAGACTTTGTAGGCGCAGAGGATATGGTAGCCAAGATCCAGGGTGAAAACTGGTTCGACTTTGACGTAGTAGTAGCTACACCTGACATGATGGGTCTTGTAGGACGTTTAGGTAGAGTACTTGGTCCTAAGGGCCTTATGCCTAACCCAAAGGCAGGCACGGTTACTATGGACGTAGCTAAGGCGATCGAAGAGATCAAAGCCGGTAAAATTGAGTACCGTCTTGATAAAACCAACATCATTCACGTACCTGTAGGCAAGGTATCATTTGGTCCTGAAAAGCTCAAGGACAACTTCACAACCCTTATGAGCGCTATAATCAAGGCAAGACCTGCTGCAGCAAAGGGTACTTATCTCAGAAGCGTAGTACTTACTACAACAATGGGTCCAAGTATCAAGGTAAATGCAGCAAGGATCGCTGAATAATTAATTTAAATTTTCACTATATATACAAATAAAAAGCTGTCGTGTTATGATTTGTTATAAAAACAGAGCCTAATGCGACAGCTTTATTTGGGTTATGGATTTTTGGTTTAGGACAATATCGACCCTTCAGTCAGCCCATGCAAATCCGTTCATTATTTGTAGTTCTTGGTTGGGCTGACAGCTCCCCTAGCTCCAAGGGGAGCCTAGGTTTTCGTTTTCCACAATTTTTTAGTTAGTTATAAATACTAATTTTTCAACATTATTAAGGCATTTGGGATGCGTTAACTTAAGGCGTCCCTTCAGAGAAAGTTCAGCACTTTGCCTACGGCAAAGCCGACAGCTCCACCATAAGCCGTCCCTCTCTGAGGGAAGGTGTCAGCGTAAGCTGACGGAAGGGTGCAATATTCAATTGTCGCTGTCGTCAGATATTTCTTCTGTGCAATGAAGCTGTCAGCGCAGTCAAAGGTTTTGAAATAATAAGGCTTTGAACTGCGCTGACTGAAGGGGCGAAAATGTGTATGGATTTTTGGTTATGCAGAATATTGATATTGTTATACAACATTTTCGTACGTGCAATGTACGCCCAAGATTTTTTCCTGTGACCCGGTCACGGGAAAATGTGTAATTATAAAAACAGACCTTCCGCAAAATAGCTTGCAGAAGGTCTGTTGCCTTACAAATAATATCTGTAAAACCTGCGGTCCTTTTATCAAAGAACAAGAGAAGGAGCGCTGTAAACTCTTGATTTAAGCTCAGAGTTAAGCATATAAAGACCCTTTGGATCGCTTCCGAAAAGCTCCATTTTGGTTATCATATCGTTTGCGTTTACTTCTTCCTCGCCCTGCTCCTTTACGAACCAGTCTAAAAACTGCATGGTTCTGTAGTCCTTTGCTTCATGAGCTGCACTATACAGATCGTGTATAAGTCCCGTAACATATTCCTCATGCTTAAGACCCTCCTTAAGGGGATCCATAAGTGAGTCAAGCTTTACGGAAGGCTTGTCAATAGCCTCAAGCTCTACACCTGCATTGTTGTTATGAAGGTATCTGTAAAAGAGCATAGCGTGATCTCTTTCCTCCATAGCCTGTATCTCATACCAGTTAGCAAAGCCGTCAAGGCCTTTAGCAGAATAGAAATTGGCAAAATCCAGATAAAGATAAGCTGAATAGAATTCCTTGTTTACCTGCTGATTTAATAATTTGATTACTTTTTTGTCAAGCATATTTAGTCCTCCTTTTGATAATGATTATTAACAGTATACCATATTTTGCCATAAATTGTAAACCTATTTAAAGAAATTTCCTCTGTTTTTATACAGATCCTCAATGTGATCCCAGTTTATAAGATTGAAATACCCTTCTATATACTCCTTGCGAAGATTTTTGTATTTCAGATAATAGGCGTGCTCCCATACGTCAAGAGGTATAAGCGGCATTGTGCCGAAGCCTATAGGCGTATTCTGATTGGGTGTGGACATGATGCAAAGGCTTCCGTCCCTGTGAGTCACAAGCCAGCCGTATCCCGAGCCGAATTGACCTGCGCTTTTCTGGGAAAGCTCTTTTTTAAAGCCTTCAAATGAACCGAAGGCCTTATCTATTTTCTCCGCCAATTCTCCCTTTGGTCGGTTATCCTCTCTTGGACTCCTCATAGATGAAAAATAGAGATTGTGATTGAACACACCTCCTGCATTGTTTCTTACTGCTGTCTGTATTTCCTGCGGAAGTACTTCAATATTTACAAGAAGCGTGGGAAGATTCATGCTGTGAAGTCTGGGATAATCCTTGAGTATATTGTTAAGATTATCAACATAGGTCTTAAGATGCCTGTCATGATGATAATGTAGTGTCTCTGCGTCTATATATGGCTCCAACGCTTCATATTCATATGGAAGAGCTATAAGCTCAAATGGATAACTTTCTTTCATTTTTCCTCTCCTTATTCCTTATATTTATTTATAATAAGTATGTGTAATTATCGAAAAATAATACTTATTCCGTATATAAGATCAAAAAACAGGAAACAATGATACTGAGGTGGTATATATGAAAGGTATTAAAATATGCTTTGCGGTTGCGCTGGGTATAGGGGCGGCAGCCTTAGGCGGCTGGCTTGGCTATGTAAAAACTCTGGAGGGTGAAAAGGACGTGTCCTACGGCAGTACCCTTATGGCTCAGGCGCCTTCAAAGACAGTTGTAAATGAAAACACAGTAATGGAATTTGTATACAATTACAAGGATGGATTTTCGGAAATACAAGAGCTTCTGCCCCAGCTATACATGTACGGCTGGGATAGAGAAGCCGTTGAAAAGGCCTATGACCAATGGCAAATGACAGAATTCAGCGCTGACAGGATAGTGCTCAACAGGGATATGGACTGCCAAAGCTCTCAGCACTATACCCTTAAGGAAAATGACGGATATGTGGCAGTATATTACAGAGACAGCGACGTGCTGAGGGAAATGACATCAACTCCCATAGCTTCCCTTAGCGAAGGAGATAAAAAGCTTTTTGAACAGGGAGTGGATATAGACGGTGAAACAAATCTGATGAGGTATCTTGAAAGTCTTGAGACCTAAGTGAAAAATGTTGTATTTTTTTAAAATAGCAAAGCCTTTTTTGTACAAATTTGATTTCTAAAGTATTTCCGTGTCCAAAATACACAAAAAAATTTTCAAAACAAGCCTATGTTTGTGAACACTTATCGATTGTATTCTGCTATAATAACAACTGTGAAAACCCCTAATATTTTCACATTACAGTTTATACATCCCTCAAAATGTAATTTAAACTGTAAACCCCATAAAAATACCTTCTCTTTAGGAAAAAGCAGCCGATCGCAGGCTGCTTTTTTCTGTCTGTGCAGAAATTTTTTCACATTCCCGTACTTTGCGTATAGGGTATATTTTACCTTACCCGGCATATTATATAACATAAAGCAAAAGGGAGATAACTATGCGCAAAAAAATACCCTATATAATAACAGAAATAATACTTGTACTTATACTGGCGTTTCTCCTGTTTCGCCTGGCGGCAGTAAAAGCGGCAGACGACAAAAAATACATAGCCATAATAATAGACGATTTCGGAAATAATTCTGAGGGTACCAAAGAAATGCTGGACCTTCCCATAAAATTTACGGGAGCGGTAATGCCATTCATGCCCTACTCTACTCAGGAGCAGGACAGACTTGCAGAAACAGGCAGAGAGGTCATACTTCATCAGCCTATGGAAGCCCACACAGGCAAAAGAAGCTGGCTTGGTCCCGTGCCCATACTCAGCTCCATGAGTACAGACGAGGCCGTAAGCGTGTTCTCAAAAAATGCCGCATCTCTTGACAAGGCATCAGGCTTTAACAACCACATGGGCTCTGCCATAACTGAGGATAAGGA
>CANQBT010000047.1 GCA_947589405.1 uncultured Clostridia bacterium
GAGGAATTTAAGGACATTGATGTAAACGACATAGCGGAAAAGTATATTGAGGGAAAGCCTCTTGTATCCGAAGAAGCTGTTCACCAGGACGAAGGGATCATAATAGACGGCAAAAATACAGAGGACAGTTCAATAGACGAAGGTATGGCAAGATATGACATACTCTTTGATGTCTGTATCCCCGTATCAAACGAACAGGTAAAGTTAATCATAAATATAGAAGCACAGAGCAGGATAAAGTCTTGGCGCAATCTGCTCAGAAGAGCAAGATATTACTGTGCCCGTATGCTGTCACATCAGTATGGCAGAGAATTTGTAAACAGCGAATATGAAAATATCAAAAAGGTGATTTCCATTTGGGTGCTTACAAATCCCTATGCGGAAATGAGAAATACTATCAAAAGGATCCATATGACAGAAACAAATTTGGTTGGCAGCGCACCAAACCTTAAGGAGCATTATGATACAGACGAGGTAGTCCTTGTCTGTCTTGGCGGTGAAAAGGACAACAACTATTCGGGACTTCTCAAAATGCTTGATGTACTGTTCTCCGAAAGCGTGAGCATAGACGCAAAGAAACAAGTGCTTGAAAACGAATATGATATAAGGATGAGCGAGGAATTGCAAACGGAGGTGTATGAAATGTGTGATTACAGCTTAGGTGTATATGATAGAGGCGTTGAGAAGGGTATTGCACAAGGCATGGCTCAAGGTATAGAACAAAACTTGCTGGAAAATATCAAGAGTGTTATGGAAAGTTTTGGCGTGTCATTGGAAAAGGCTTTGGAAGCCTTGAAGGTTCCGAAATCAGACTATGACAAGTATGAGAAATTACTTAAATAATAAACACCAAAAGGCAGAGCATTACGTTCTGCCTTACTTTATATCTAAAAACGTAAATTTTCCCGTGACCAAGCTGGTATAATGGCATGAAATGGGTCACGTTAATATCGACCCTTCAGTCAGCGCAGTTCAAAGCCTATTTCAAAAACTTTGACTGTGCTGCCGATAGGGTCGATTCTACCATACCTAAACAAAAAAACTCACACATCAAATAAAGCTGTGGCATCAAGACCCATTTTGGATCTTAACACGACAGCTTGATCTGCGACTGAATATGATGCTTTGCCGATATAAAATAACTGTACGGCAAATGCATCATTGACTGGAGTTGTTGCATCTCCGGTCGAACCAATGTGTTCGACTATCGGTGCGTTGAGTGGAGATGACGAGAGTCGAACTCGTGTCCGAAGATATGTCGTCAGGAGCTTCTCCCATTACAGTTTGTCTATTATGCATTCCCTCTGCCTTCTGCCGACAAACAGGCTGAAGGCTTCAGTAGCTTCATAGATTCTTTCCGATACTCAAAGCTTTGAATCGGAAGTTCCCCGCTTTGTCGACGCCGAACACTCAGACTGCGGGAGATCTGAGGCCGACGAGCAGCGCAATTAGGCTGCTAAAGCAACGTTAGATTCGTCGTTTATTTTTAAAGTTTTGGGCTTTTAAGGAGTCTCCCACCTCCAATGGCTGTTCCCGATTTCAAAGTCCCCGTCGAAACCGTTGCATCCCCATATATTAATTTGTAATATAATTATATGCTATTATGTGAAAAAGTCAAGTAACAAACTCTTACATTTTAATTACAAAATACGTCACCAATATAAAAAAAGGTTTATTTTATATTGAATATGGTGTATAATAATATAGCTGAACACAAATAAAACGGAGGCGCTGTCAATGAATAACAAAACAGATGAATCCCGCTTTAAAAATTGGGCAGCAGAGGTGGCTGTCGTACTCTTTATGTCGCTTTCTCTGGAGATACTGCCTGATATATTTTTTGAAAACATGGGATTGGCAGCTTCGCTCATAAGTGTCATAAAAGCGCCTTATTTTATACTTAGCGTTATAATGACAGGTGCGGTATATATTGTAATAAGAGGTTTTCCGGGAAAGGCTTTAGGAAGAGCTTTGGCAGTTATACTGTATCTTTTCTTCTTTATAGGCAATTTTGTAAAGCTGAAATACCACGACGGCGTATTCAAGCCTATGGATATTTTTCAGATACAGGATTTTATGGAAATAGTTGTGCTGTATGTGCCTATGTGGGCGCTGTGTTCCTTGATCATAGCTCTTGTGGCGGCAGTCATTTGTATTATTGTCAAAAAAAGAAAGTACATTGCAGAACATAGACCCAACATTACATTAGGTATTATAGGGGTAATAACGGTCTTGTGCCTGTATACAGGGCTAAAGTCAAACCTTTTCCGCATATTGGGAGCCGATATGACAGATACTTCCATAGACACAAAGACCTGCGTCGGGCAAATGGGTATTGTGCCATGCAGTTACATAAGCTTCGGAGAGCTTACTCATATCTTCCCTAAGCCCGACAGCAATTACAGCAAGGAATATATGGAAGCTGTTTCAAAGGAATTTGAACTATGCACACAAAATAAAATATCCGATACAAAGCCCAATGTTATACTTATTATGGACGAATCCATGTTCGATATAACAAGGCTGAACGATGTAAGCTTTTCAATGGATATATGCGAAAATATAAATAAATATAAAAATGCCTGTGTTATTTCACCGAGATACGGCGGAGGAACAGGCTCAGTAGAATTTGAGGGACTTACAGGCATGAGCAATTTTTTCTTTCCCGATAATTCTGCGCCCTATGTTACATACTGGAGTAAGGAGAAAAGGATACCCGGCCTTGCCTATGAATTTTCACAAAACGGCTATGAAACTACAGCTGTTCACCCTAACTCAGGCAAAATGTACAACAGGGATAAAATATATTCCTACATGGGCTTTGACCGTTTCCTTAACACAGACAATACCGAATTTCCCCCTGAGGAAAGAGCAGACGACGGCTATGTAAAGGATACTGCATTGGCGGATGTTATAGAAAAACAGCTCAAAAGCTCAGATAAACCTCAGTTTATATTTGCTGTAACTATTGAAAATCACACTCTTTACAACAGCAAATACGACGAAACGGAAGTCAAGGTATCTTCGGACAAGCTTAGCAAAAACCAGCTTCATCAGCTGGAGCAGTACAGTCAGGGACTTTTGGGAGCGGACAGACTCATACAGAAGATGACAGAGCTTACCGACAACACAGGCAGACCGACCCTTCTTTACATATGGGGAGATCATTTGCCTGCTCTTTCAGCCTTTAACACACTTGGCTTTATTAAGGACAAGCACAATAAATATTCGACTCCTCTTATTATGTACTCAAACTACAAGGATATGAAGCCTATAAATGAATGTATCACTCCCAATCAGATAGCACCTCAGATACTGAGAGATGCGGAGGTGGAGCACAGCTCATATTTTGACTATATATATTCCCTCAGGAGTAAATATCCTATAATACACAGGGAATTTGGCACAGACAGGAATGATGAAATAATAAAGCTATACGGCGAGGTACAGTATGACGTTCTCTTCGGAGAACAATATCTGGTGAAATAATATGATAAAGGTAAGCATTATTACAGATGAAAACATAGCCCAAAGCTATGGAAATATTGAATGCATAAAGAGCTTATACGATGCGTCGGGGGACTATGTGCTTTTTACATGCGGCTGCACAATGGATACAAAAGCCCTTTCACATATGCTTAAGCTTCAAAAAGACGTGGTATACTGTGATGAAAAAATAGGCGGCACCATATTCCGTAAGCCCGACTACTCTCCTCATACCCTTATGAGCCACAACTATATAGGACCATGCCTTATAAGAGCAGAGCTTTTGGACAAAAGCAAGACCCTTTATGAAAATCTCATTGCCCTTTCAGCCAAAGGGGCTTCCTTCGGCCATGTTTCGCAGGTACTTGCAGAGGGAAACAGGCGTTTTGAAGAAAATACAAGCGCATATGAAGCAAAGGGAAAAGTAAGCATCATAATTCCTTCAAAGGATAACTACGACGTGCTTAAAAGGTGTATACACAGCATAAGAGATAAGAGCACATATAAAAACTATGAGATAATTATTGCCGATAACGGAAGCGGAGCCTATACACAGGAAAAATATGCGGCTATTGCAGATAAGTATGTATACAGAAAAATGGATTTCAATTTTTCTTGTATGTGCAACACAGGTGCCGAAAAAGCAGAGGGAGATGCTTTGCTTTTTCTGAACGACGACACCGAAGTGATCTCTCACGACTGGCTTGAAAAAATGCTTTCCCTTGCTTTGCTTAAAAATGCGGGAGCCATAGGCGCCAAGCTGTATTATCCTCAAAGCAGAGTAATACAGCATTGCGGTATCATAAATATATCAAACGGTCCAGTTCATGCCTTTATAGGTCAGGAGGATAATGATCTGTATTTCGGCAGAAGCCGTTACAACTACAACTGCATAGCGGTAACAGGCGCCTGTCTTTGTATAGATAAAAACAAATTTCTCGGCTTTGACGAAAATTTCTCTATAGCCTATAACGATGTGGATATGTGCTTTTCACTATATGAAAAGGGTCTTTACAACATAGTGTGCAACGATGCGCTGTTATACCATCATGAATCTCTGTCAAGAGGAAACGACCTTATTGATAAAAATAAAATGAAAAGGCTCCTTTCAGAACGTAAAAAGCTATACAGAAAGCACATGGAGCTTTTGGGAAGGGATCCCTTTTACAGCAGACGCCTTACACAGCTGAGAGGAGATTTTAAGGAATACTCTGTCAAGGATACTCTTATTTCTCCCTATAAGACACTAAGGCTTGTGTTATAAAGAAGGTCGACTCATTATATATTATAATGAGGTGATCTTATGAATGAAATTATATCCGTACAGCTTATGAACTGGAGTGTATTCAGCGGAGTACTTTTTCTGCTGTGCCTTTTCTTTATAAACAAGGTGCAGCTTATAAGCAGACTCTGTATGAAGGGAATTATAGGAGTATCGTCCATATTTATATTTAACTGTCTTTTGTACAGGACAGGAATATTTCTGGGCATAAACTGTATTACCGTTTTTGTTTCGGCAGTACTTGGCATACCCGGTACCGCTCTTATGTACGGATTCCTGTTTTTGCCCTAGCATTTATTTCGGAGGAAATTTTATGGCATTTATAAAAAATTTAACCGAAAAGCTTCTTGCAAACGAATTCAAACCTATTGCCAATTTCTATGACAGCAGAAGTATAGGCGATGATACTCAGTATCTTGGTTTTTCAAAGCAAACAGGAAGCATAATATACGGCATCGTAATTATAAATGCCGATAAAATATATGACTGCAAAGGCTTTTACGACCATGTTCTGGAATTTTTTTCTTCTTTTGAAAGAGTCATGGTTCTTGGGATATTCGTAAGCAAATCCCCGTCCGAAGAGCTTTTTTCCTTCTGTAGCAACGATATTGACGACTATCAGTCAAGGCTTATAAGCATCAAATGGATAGCCGACACACAAAAAGAAGCTCTTATCGTAAAGGGAAAACAGCCCGATGAGCTTTTGAACATACATTCTCTTATAAAGGAGTCCTTCGGCGGCGGTTATTCTCCCGCTTCCGACATAGGCACTATGAGCCGCAGGCAAAATGAAATAAAGGAAAGCTATATTAAAAGCAAAAAATATCCTGTGACTCTCATTCTTATATTGCTCAACTTTATAGTGCTTATTGCTATGGAAATGTCAGGCGGTTCCATGAACACAGACGTTCTGCTGAAATTCGGCGCCCTTGAACACGACCTTATATTCGGAGAGCATCAGATATACAGAATATTTACGCATATGTTCCTTCATATAGGCATTATGCATTGTACGGCAAACTGCTTTTCACTTTATATACTCGGAAGCCGTGTAGAGAGATATTACGGCAGTATCAAAATGCTTGTTATATATATTTTTTCAGGGCTTTTCTGCGGCTTTCTCAGCGGACTTCTGAGTCATGGCGTATCTGCAGGCGCATCAGGCGCCATATTTGGGCTTATGGCTTCCATATTTGTATATACAAGGGTAACGAACAGATCTATGGACGGCTTTGACAATTATATCATACTGCTCTTTGCCCTGATAGGAGCAGGAAGCGGTATGCTTATGGCAAATGTAGACAACATAGGACACATAGGCGGATTTATAGGCGGACTTATTATAAGCAGATTATTATTGACAGGTGATAAAAATGAATGAATTCAACAAAAGAATGGAAAGAGAAAGCATTAAAAGATTCGGCGACCGCAGAGTCGTATTCGGCGATGGCAGAAAAAATGCCGAAATAATGCTTATAGGCGAGGCTCCCGGCAGCGAAGAGGAAAAGCAGGGACGTCCCTTTGTAGGCAAAGCAGGAAAGAATTTAGACGAATTTCTGGAAATAGTGGGGCTTGACAGGGATTCTCTGTATATTTCAAATGTATGCAAGCTAAGACCCTTTAAGCTCAGTCCCAAAACAGGCAAGCCTATAAACAGAGCGCCTGACAAAGAAGAGCTGGACTTTTTTGTACCCCTTCTCCATGAGGAAATAAAAATAGTTTCTCCCAAGCTTATAGTGACTCTTGGGAATTTTGCCCTTCAATATGTGCTTATGGATAAGTCTGTCAAAATAGGCGAGTGTCACGGACAGCTTACAGAACATGACGAAATGAAAATATTTCCCCTTTATCACCCTGCCTCAGTCATATACGACAGAGCAAAAAGGCCCATATATTTAGAAGATCTTCACAAGCTGAGGGAAATATTATGAGAAGGCTTGCAATAATAGGAGTGCCTTTGCTGGCATTGGCTTCATTTGTATTCCTCAGACTATATGCGCAAAATATCATGCACCTTCTTCCCGGGTGCTCATTTCTGAAGAATACAGGTATGTACTGTCCGGGCTGCGGCGCCACAAGAGCAGTATTTTCTATACTGCATGGCAGATTCATAATGGCTGTAAGATACAACGCAGGTCTGTGTGCTCTTGGCATAATATGCCTGTTATGTTATTTTGAATACGCCTTAAACAAAAAAATACTACCCAGAAGCCCTGTGTTCTGGATAGTATTTGGAATAATACTTGCTTATTACTATGTAATCAGGAATTTTATTGCCCTGTTCTAATAAACGGAAAGACTGAAAAGCCCCGTAACGGCAGAGCCAATTATACCGGCAATGATAGAAAATATACTTAATGCAATGCCTATTGAACATATTATTATTCCTGCTGTTGCCAAAGGCTTACCGCCATATTTGTATTTAATGGATATAATACCCAGTATAAGTCCTATTACAGATGCGGCAAAAGCGGGAACCGTAGAACAGCAGCACACTACCGAAAATATACCCAGTACAAGCGAAATTATTGCCATAACTGAGCTTGGCTCAGCCTCCTGAGTGGTTTCCGGCACAGCAACGGAGGTATTTGTTCCGTCTGCTTTTATTGTTTTGGCTCCCTCAGGTATACTGTCTACAACGGAATCTTCATACTTTTCGTTTGTTTCGGGAATAACATCGTCATTAAAATTGTTTTCCATATAAACACCTCCTGATGTTATAATATCATAGGAAGAAAAAATTTTCAATATAAGGAGAGATATAATTATGAAAAAATTTTTATTTGTATCACTTATGCTTTACCTGCTGTGCTTTACCTTTACTGCATGCTCAAGTAAAAAGGAGAAAAGCGTTCGCTCCAATGGCACAGACTTTTCTCAGCTTGTAAGCATAACCTACGAATATGAATCAGATTTCGGCGACACGATCGTGAAGCTTCTGAATTCCGCAGCAATAAAGCAGAAAATAGGAATAGAGCCTTCCAACGTTAACAAAATAACTGTTGAAAGAGTCCCCGAAAACGAAAAGCCTGCCAAAGACACTCGCCATAACAATGTCATAAGGATAACGACAGACGCCGGTGAAAGCATACTTTCAAAAGAGCTTTTCAATGATTTTTACAGCAAAATAGAGAATGCTTTGCCTGAAAATATCAACGTAACCATTGAAAAGGTCGATTAATATGAAAATGACAACTCTCTGCTAC
Source organism: uncultured Clostridia bacterium (assembly GCA_947589405.1). Classification (GTDB taxonomy): domain Bacteria; phylum Bacillota; class Clostridia; order Lachnospirales; family CAG-274; genus CANPXH01. Next base: position 7,975 of record CANQBT010000047.1, read on the forward strand.
ATAGAGCAGAACGGCAGATACCTTATGCTCCACAGGATCTCCAAAAAAAACGACATAAACAAGAATAAATGGATAGGAGTAGGCGGGCATTTTGAAGAAGGAGAAAGTCCCGAAGAATGTCTGTTAAGAGAGGTATATGAAGAAACAGGCCTTACTCTTACGGACTACCGCTTCAGAGGGATAGTTACATTTATATCTCTCGGTCACGAAACAGAATACATGTGTCTGTACACCTCCTCCGACTTTAAGGGAAGCATGAGAGAATGCAATGAAGGCAAACTGGAATGGATAGAAAAAGCCAAGCTTAACGAGCTTGATCTGTGGGAGGGAGATAAAATATTTTTAAAGCTTTTGGCTGAAGATGCGCCTTTTTTCTCACTTAAGCTTATATATAAAGGCGATGAGCTGAAAGAAGCTGTGCTTAACGGCAGTATTATAGTTTAAAACAGCGATATTTTGGGTATAAATTTACTGAGGTGATATTATGAAAATACCAAGTCATATAGGAATTATACCCGACGGAAACAGAAGATGGGCGCTGTCAAATTCCATGACAAAGGACAAGGGCTATGAAAACGGCATTTTGCCCGGACTTTCTGCATTCAGATACTGTCGTGACATAGGTGTAAAAGAGCTTAGTATATACGGCTTTACGGCAGACAATACCAAAAGACCTCGTGCCCAGCGCATTGCCTTTACAAAGGCATGTGTTGAAATGGTCGAAATAATAAAAAAAGAGGACGCAGATATTCTTGTTGTGGGAAACACCTCTTCCGATATGTTTCCCCATGAGCTTGAAGAGCTTACACAAAGAAAAAGCTTCAACAAGGGCGGAATGAAGGTAAACTTTCTTATAAACTATAGCTGGGAATGGGACCTTAAGACACGTAACAAGGATATTTCCTACTATAATTCAGCCGATATTTCCAGAATAGACCTTATAATACGCTGGGGAGGTATGAGAAGGCTTTCGGGCTTTCTGCCTGTGCAAAGCGTATATGCGGATTTTTATGTGGTAGAGGACATGTGGCCCGAATACAAAAACGAGCATATAGATATGGCTCTGAGCTGGTATCAAGAGCAGGACGTAACATTAGGTGGCTGAATATATAAAAGCTGACCGCAATTACAATTACGGTCAGCCCGGATAATTCTTAGATCACGACCATGCCTTCTCTGTACTCCATACCCTTGCTTTTGCCTAAGGGTATATTGTAAATATCCGTAGCCGCTATTTCTCTTTTAAGCATATCTTCATTTTCCTTTACATTGGTAATGACAGGAATACTTGCCTTTTCCGCAAGCTCGCTTAATATATGTATTTTATCCTTTTTCACTCCCAATACTCTTATGTATGCGGGAGTTTTTTTCTGCTGTTCCTTTGTTATGCCAAGCAGTATATGCAAAAGAGCCCTCTGTATTTTGGCATGGGTATATCTTTTCGTTTTTACTCTCTCTGCGATACGGCTTATTTTATACCCTTCCGCCTCTGCAACTATTCTGTTTTCAAGACCCTCTGTAATATCGGCTATATCGGAAAGCCTTTTGACATCAGTAGTCCTTAATATGTAATGGAATATATCCGTATAGTCGTCAAGCTCAGGATATTTTTTAATGCTTTTAAGAATACTTCTGCAATTTTCAGGTATGGAATTCATGGCTTCCGACATATTTCCCTTGTCCACATTGTGCCTTATGGCTGTTGAAGATGAAATTTCCCCCGTAAGCATAGTGCTGTTATACTGAGATGTCTTTCTCTCTACGGTATAGGGCATAATATCGCTGTCCTTAAGAGCAAGCATATATTCAAGCGCCAGTATATTGTTAGGCAGTCCCAGAAAATCCAGATTTTCAAAGGGTATAGCCAGAAAAGCGGAAAGAGCATGCTGTCTTGCCATAGGATATGTCATACCCTGTTCAAGGTAGCGCTTTAGTTCATGCTTATATGCCTTCGGCTCCTCGTGGAGAATGTCCATAAGTCTTGCGAATATTTCCGTATTTCCGGCTTCGCTGCCAAATGAAATGCTGTGCACAATGCCCATAGCCTTTATTATCTGAACAGCCCTTGTTGCAAATATATCCGCAGAGCTTGTGGCATACTCCACAGGCAGCTCCGCCACCATATCCACACCGTTCATAAGGGCGCATTTTGTCCTTGTCATCTTGTCTGTCATGGCAGGCTCTCCTCTTTGGACAAAATTTCCCGACATGACCGCAATAATGTTCTCACAGCCTGTTATTTTGCGGGTCTCGGCTATGTGATATTCATGACCCTTGTGAAAGGGATTGTACTCCGCTACTATTGCTGTATTCATATAAATTCCCCCTAGTAATATGTCTGAATACATTATAATACAAAATGAAAAAAATTACCATAAAATTTAAAAAAATTGTTGTGAAATTGTAACATAAGGTTTATAATAAAAATAAGTGTGGGTGAATACCCAATATTAAATATGAAAGGAGAAAATTTTTATGAGTATTTTAGACAGCCTTAAGGCTAAGGCTAAAGCTGACAAGAAAACTATAGTGCTGCCTGAGTCTATGGACAAGAGGACATACGAGGCAGCTGAAAAGATTTTAAAGGAGGGTATTGCAAATCTTGTAATTATCGGTACCCCCGAAGAGATAGCGGAAAACGGCAAGGGCTATGACATTTCGGGCGCAACTATCGTAGATCCCTTCAATGATCCTAACAAGCAGAAATATATTGACAAATTCGTTGAGCTGAGAAGCAAAAAGGGCGTTACTGCCGAAATGGCTCAGAAGATGATGGAAGAGGACTATATGTACTATGCATGCCTTATGTGTAAGTGCGGCGATGCAGACGGTGCTGTTTCAGGCGCATGCCATTCTACAGGCAACACTATCCGTCCTGCTCTTCAGCTTCTCAAGACTAAGCCGGGCATAAGCTCAGTATCAGGCTTCTTCCTTATGGAAGTCCCCGACTGTGAGTTTGGCGACAACGGTATTTTCGTATTTGCAGACTGTGCCGTAAATCCTGAGATAGACGCACCTAAGCTTGCAGAGATAGCAGGTCTTTCCGCTGAGTCCTTCAAGGCATTTACAGGCGGCGAGCCTATTGTAGCAATGCTTTCCTTCTCATCAAAGGGCAGCGCCAAGAGCGACAGCGTAACTATGGTAGCAGATGCAGTTAAGATGGCACAGGAGAGATTCCCTCAGTACAACATCGACGGCGAATTACAGCTTGACGCAGCTATCGTTCCCAACGTAGGCGCATCAAAGGCTCCCGGCAGCCCTGTTGCAGGCAAGGCAAACACACTTGTATTCCCAAGCCTTGAAGCAGGAAATATCGGCTACAAGCTTGTTCAAAGACTTGCTAAGGCGGAAGCATACGGTCCTGTATTACAGGGACTTTCAATGCCTGTAAACGACCTTTCAAGAGGCTGCTTTGCAGACGATATAGTAGGCGTTGTAACAATGACTGCGGTACAGGCTCAGTTAGCCGACTAACTAAAGTTAGTTAACAGCGCAGCGCTATCGAAGCAATACCGGTTAAAGCAATATTAGTATAAAGATAGGAGAAACATTCATGAAGATTTTAGTTATAAACTGCGGCAGCTCATCATTAAAGTATCAGCTGTTCGACATGGACACAAATGAAGTTCTTGCAAAGGGCTTATGTGAGAGAATAGGCATCGAGGGCTCTAACCTCCAGCACACGGCTGCCGGCAAGGACAAGGTCACATTTACTCAGCCAATGCCTACTCATAACGAGGCCATACAGCTTGTTATGGACACCCTTGTATCACCTGAGCACGGTGTTATAAAGAGCGTTGACGAGATCGGCGGCGTAGGTCACAGAGTTGTACACGGCGGTGACAAGTTTGCAAGCTCAGTAATAGTAGACGACAGCGTAAAGGACGCTATAAGGAGCATATTCGACTTAGCCCCACTTCACAATCCGCCAAACCTTATGGGTATAGAGGCATGTGAGAAGATAATGCCCGGTACTCCCAACGTAGTGGTATTCGATACGGCATTCCATCAGACAATGCCTGCCGAAGCATATATGTATGCTCTCCCCTATGAGTACTATGAGAAGTACGGCGTAAGAAGATACGGTTTTCACGGTACAAGCCACAAGTACGTTACTCAGAGAGCCATCGCCATGTTAGGCGGTAAGGCTGAGGGTACTAAGATAATCACATGTCACTTAGGCAACGGTTCATCTATAGCCGCTGTTAAGGACGGCAAGGTAATAGACACAACTATGGGTCTTACTCCTCTTGCAGGCTTTGAAATGGGTACACGCTGCGGCGACATCGATCCCGCTATCGTTCCCTTCCTTATGAAGAAGGAGAACCTCAGCCCAGATGAGATAGACAACGTTATGAACAAGAAATCAGGCTTACTCGGTGTTTCAGGTCGTTCAAGCGACTTCAGAGATGCCGAAGAGGCTGCCGACAACGGTGACGAGAGATGCAAGCTTGCCCTTGATATGTTCAGATACCAGATAGCTAAGTTTATAGGCGCATACTATGTAGCTCTTGGCGGCTGCGACGCTATAGTATTCACAGCAGGTATCGGTGAGAACAACTCAGGTCACAGAGCTGCCATATGCGAGTACTGCAAGTGCTTAGGCGTAGAGATAGACCCTGAGCTTAACGCCCAAAGAGGTAAGGAGATAGACTTTGCCACTAAGGATTCAAAGATAAGAGCCCTTCTCATACCTACCAATGAAGAGTTAATGATAGCTCAGGATACAAAGGAATTACTTGAGAAATAATTACTTGACAAATAATTGAAGTGATAGTATAATATACGTTGATGTGTTCTAACATACGGAACAGGAGTGTTATTATGCTTATTGATGTAAGAAACCTTGCCGAAGAGAGGAAGGGATTCTCTTTTACAGAGGATATGACTATTTCCCGAAGCGGTATTGATGTTCCTTGTACTGTCAATATTGCAGGCACGGTGTATAAAGCCTACAACGATTATATCGTAGAAGGCAAAGTCAATGCGGTTTTAAATTTGAGTTGTGATCTATGTCTTACCTCCTTTGAAACCCGGCTTGATTTTGATTTCAACGAGGTGTACAGCGATGCGCCTGATTCAGAAGGAGAGCTTTGGGAGCTTTCAGATAAGGCTATTGATTTAAAGCCTGCTGTTATTGCAGACATTATGCTGTCGTTGCCTATGCAGGTTCTTTGTTCCGAGAAATGTAAGGGATTGTGTCCCAAATGCGGACATAATTTAAATGATGGTGATTGTGGCTGCGACAGAGGTTATGTTAATCCACAATTTGAAGGTTTATTGAAGATTTTTAATGATGATTAATATCAAGGAGGTGTGTTGCGATGTCAATTTGTCCAAAGGGCAGAATGTCTAAGTCAAAAAGAGATAAGAGAAAGGCTCAGAGCTGGCAGATAGCTGCTCCTACATTAGTAGCCTGCAGCAAGTGCGGCGAATTAATGATGCCTCACAGAGTATGCAAGAACTGCGGTTCTTACAACAAGAAGTCAGTAATAGCTGTAGATTGATCTTAATAAAATACTCCGACAGAAATGTCGGAGTTTTTTTGTTTTATAAATTGCATATTTATTCATAATTTAATAATAATTATTCATTCTTTGATTCGATTTTTATTTCTCTTCATTCATATCATTTTATACCCTTTTGTGCATATCTTACAATTTTCATGCTTTTTTTGTTAAAAAACAAGTCTTTTTATGTTAAATATTACCTTATTTATACGCAAAACTGAAATTTGGCGTATAGTTTGGCAGAGAGTCTTTTGTATCCCGCTTATTTACTTGGGTTGCGTGTGTTGCTGTAAGTCGGGACATTCTCTGTGAACTCATAGGGCGCAAAAATCGATAGTGCTTTGTGTTTTTATTATTT
>CANQBT010000048.1 GCA_947589405.1 uncultured Clostridia bacterium
AGCTCTTCAAACACAAGTCTTTTTCTGGCTTTGAAAAACGCTTCATCGCTTTCCGGGAAATGTATATTGTTTACGGCATATTTTCTGCCGCAAAGTTTTCTTTCAGCCATTATGTTTTTCGGCATAAATTCCTCTATGGCATTATCTATCCCCTCCAGAGCATTTTTTACACAGCCTCTTATTGTCTTTTGGGACATCTTTGCGGGGACTGTGTACACAGGTACGATCCTGCCTGTGTTAAGGCTGTCCCTTCCTATCGGCTCAAAGTCAGGATTTTCGATCTGTATCCTGCCATATTTTTCAGCTGCCCTGCCTGTAAATATATATTCCTTTCCCTGAACAAGCGTGTTCCTTATATAAGGCTGATTATACCATACTCCTTCAACGGTTCCGCAGCTATCCGAAAGCATGGTCTTTACTATTGTCATTGTCCTGACTCTCATTATCTCCGGCTTTACCTTTACGAATGCCCTGAAGCTTATGACATCTCCTGCCGAAAGCTTGTCAAGAGATATTATATTGCTTCTGTCCTCGTAGGTACGGGGAAAATATTCAACAAGATCCTCAACTGTTTCTATACCAAGCTTGTTCAGTTGTTTTTCCCTTGTTTCTCCTATATTTTTAACAACGCTTACGCTGTCATTCAGTTCCATTTGAATTACCTCAGCTCAATGTGATAATATAGTCATATGTTGCCTGTCCGCCATGCTCTATGCAAACCTCCAGCTCATTATTTATGCTAAGAGCAAAGCGTTCCATATCCTCAGCTTTGTTTTCATCGGCATCACTTCCCAGATATATGGAAAGAATGCCTGCGTCTTTATTTGATTCAAGCATTTTTTCCACAAGCATATTAGATGCCTTTCCGCTTTCATCTGTTTTAAGTATTATTTTATCGTCCAGTATGCCTATATAATCTCCTGTCTTTATTTCTATGTCATCTACTACAGTATCCTTTGCCGCTCTCGTGACCTTTGCAACAGCTACGGAAGCCACAGCCGCCTCCATTTCCTCTTTAAGGGAATCGATATCGGAGCTTTCATTATACATTACCATTGCTTCCAGACACTCAGGCACGCTTCTTGTGTCTATAACGACTACATTCTTGTCACCGCATATTTCAGCAGCCTGCTTTGCAGCCATTATATTGTCCTTATCGTTTGGGAAAACTATCACGGTATTCCCCGATGCTTTTTCTATAGTGTCTATAAAGTGATCGGTACCGCATCTCATAGAGCCGTTCTCATTGGCAAGAACAGTATCCACACCCAGACTGAGAAGCATACTTTCAAAGCCGTTTCCGTTTGAAACGGCTGTAACGGCAATTTTTTTGCCTTCATGCTCCTTTGGCGCAGCTTCTTTAATAATTGAAGAATGCTGTATGCGCATATTTTCTATCTTCATATTTTCAAGAGGTCCTATGGTAAGAGCCTTTTCAAGGACCTCTCCCGGATGATTTGTATGAATGTGTACCTTTATAATATCCTCATCGCTTACGATAACGATAGAATCTCCCATACTGTCAAGATAATTTCTGAACTCCTCTTCATATCCGTCACTTTTATTTTCCGTATTAATAAAAAACTCGGTACAGTAGCCGAATTCAATACAGGCATCGGCAGTACCGGCTGCCGTAACGCTCTTTACCGTATCGGCAGAGCTGTCCGTAAGTACATCTGCTATAGAGCCTATATATTCATAGGCTCCTTCTATTATATACACAAGCCCCTGTCCGCCGGAATCCACTACTCCCGCTGCCTTAAGCTGAGGAAGCATATCAGGCGTTTTTGCAAGGACCTCTTTTCCGCAGTCCAGTATTTCCTTAAGAAGAACAGTTATATCATCGGTGGTATAGCTTATCTCCATTGCTTTTTCGCCCATAGCCCTTATGACTGTGAGCATAGTGCCCTCTTTAGGCTTCATTACCGCCTTATAGGCAGTATCCGCAGCAGCGGAAAAGCATCTGGCAAGCTCTGTGGCATTGACCTTGTCCTTTTTATCAAGGCATTTGTAAAAGCCTCTGAGTATCTGGGAAAGTATCACTCCCGAATTGCCTCTTGCTCCTCTCAGAGCAGCATTTGACACTACCTTTGCAACCTCTGATATATTTGTTTCCTCAGTCTGTGAAACAGCATTTGCAACGGCTGTCATCGTAGCTGACATATTTGTGCCGGTATCTCCGTCAGGCACAGGGAACACGTTCATAGCGTCTACCTTGTCCCTGTTTGCCCACAGTCTGTTGGCGCCGTTTACCATAAATCTTTTAAGATTTTGTCCGTCTATATAAGTCAGTTCCATAATTTCCCCCTAGCTGTCCACTCTGATACCTTCTACTATGACCTGTACGCTGCCGACCTTTACCCCAAGAGAGTTTTCCAGATTGTATACAACAGTATTTTCAACAATATCGCCTATAGCCGGGATATTGGTGCCATATTCCACAATAATATGGACTTTGACGTCAACAGAGGAATCCTCATTTACAAATATCTCAACGCCCTTTGAAAGACTTTCTTTTTTAAGAAGATGAACAATACCGTCCCTTACCGTTTTTACAGCCATTCCCACAACGCCATAGCAGCTTGTGGCTGCAAGACCTGCTGTCTTTGCAAGTACATCGTTTGTGATCGTGATGTTTCCCTTTTCGCTTTTTATTATAACCGACACAAAAACACCTCCGCAGTTAATTATTTCTCTTATTAGAGTATACACGAAATCCCTTAGTTTATCAACAAATTTTAACAATTTAATATGTCGGGGCAAAATTAATCAAAATTTTTTTAATTTTTTCTTGCATTATATATATTTTTCTGTTAGAATATAGAACGGTGATTAATTTTCAAGGAGGTGTAAGCATGGCAAAGTGTGAAATCTGTGACAAGACTCAGCAAACAGGTCACAGGATCAGTATTAACCGTAGCCAGGTTTCAAGAAGAGCCAATAAGACCTGGAAATCCAATGTTAAGAAAATAAAGATCGTTGAGGCAAACGGCAATGTAAAATCTATACACATTTGCACAAGATGCCTTCGTACAGGTACTCATAAGGGCACAATTACTCGTGCTATCTAATGCACCTTTGCAATAGCCTTGCAGAGTACATTCTTATACATGTATTAAAAATTGATCAATGTTTAATATAACAAGGGCTTCCGTATACGGAAGCCCTTGTTATATATTGTCGAAAAAAATATTAATACATCAAATAAAAATTGAAGTAGTGAACCGCTTTAAAAACGCCGATCTCATTTCTTTTAAGGAGCCGTCCGTTTTGATCTGTGATAAAAGCGAAGCTTAATGGAATGGATTTATTTGATTTATAAATTTTTGTTTAGGTAAGTAAGGTCGACCCTTCAGTCAGCGCAGTTGAAGGCTGTGTTAATTCACAGTTTTTGGTTGCGCTGACAGCTTCCCTTCTCTGAAGGGACGCCTTCCGTGTATATACCGCTCATTTTTTAAGTTAGTTAGAAAAGCCAATTTTTACAACACTATAAAAGCTTTTGGGAAACAACCAGCTAAGCTTCCCCTTCGTAAGGGGAAGTGGCAGCCCAACCATTTCGTTGAGTTGAGATTACGCCTGCGTTGGGCTGCCGATAGGGTCGATTCTACTAATATAAACAAAAATTTAACGTGACATTCCCTCTAACAAGGGCTCCCCCTTGTTATATGTCATATGTCAAAATAAAGCTTTTAAAAGCTCCGGGTATGTACCGGCAAATACTGCCGCCGCCACAATAAGCGAAAGGAGCAGCGCCAATACAAGCATAATAAATTTTTTAAAGGGATGGACTCCCTTGAAGAAGAATCCGTCAACTATTTCATATTCCACGCTCGGCGTACTCTGTACCACAGGAGAACCTACACTTGCAGCCACATTTTCGCCGCCTACTCTCTTTCCGCAGTATTTGCAGAATTTTGAACTGTCCTGAATTTCCTCTCCGCAATGCATACAATACATATAGATCTCTCCTTCCTATTTTCTGCTTTAAATATATCACTTTATTTCATTTAAGTAAATATTTTTGCAAAAAATTAAGAAATATGTTAGAATTGCCGTCAGGCTTTTTTATTGCTTATTTATAGCTTCCCATTCCTCATATAATCCCATAAGCTCATCTTCAAGCGCTTCCTTTTCCTCAAATATCTCTCTTGAGCGAACAGAATTTGTGTATACCTCCTCAGTATCCAGAAGGGCCGTAAGCTCATCTATTTTGTCCTCTGCTTCGGCAATGCTTGCCTCCAGCTTTTTGACAGCGTTTTCTCTTTTCCTCTGCTGAGCCTGTATTTCCTTTTGCTTTTTCCAGTCCAGCTTGTTTTCCGTTTCTACAGCGGTGTTTTCCGTTCCAACCTCTTTTGTATCGGCCTTCTTTTCAATGTAATAATCGTAATCGCCCATATAGACAACGGCTCCGTCGCTGTTAAGCTCAATTATTTTTTCGGCTGTGGCATTTATAAAATATCTGTCGTGAGAAATATAGAGCACGGTACCCTCATAGCTTTGAAGAGCCTGCTCCAGTATTTCTTTTGAATTAATATCCAGATGATTCGTAGGCTCGTCCAATATAAGGAAATTGGCATTTGAAAGCATTATCTTAGCCAATGCAACACGTCCCTTTTCACCGCCGCTAAGTGTATCTATTGTTTTGAAAACATCATCTCCCGTAAACACAAAGGCAGCCAGCACATTCCTTATTTCCGTAACGGTAAGGTTAGGATAGGTATCCGAGATCTCATCGAATATTGTCTTGTTGAGATCAAGATCCTCCTGCTCCTGGTCGTAATAGCCTGTCACAACATTGGAGCCAAGCTTATACTCTCCTTTCACAGCGTCAAGACGTCCCAGTATTATTCTGAAAAGAGTCGTCTTTCCTATACCGTTTGGACCTATAAGAGCAGCCTTTTCACCTTTTTTTATATCAAAAGATACATTTTCAAAAAGAGCTTGTCCGTCAAATGCCATAGCCATATCCCTTACAAAGAGCACATCGTTGCCGCTTTCCTTTTTAGGCTTTATTGTAAGGCGCATTGTGTCCGGCAAGCTGTCGGGAGAGTCTATCCTCTCCATTTTTTCAAGATTTTTCTCCTTACTTCTTGCTCTTTTAAGAGATTTTTCCCTGTTAAATGATTTAAGGGTCTTTATAGCCTCCTCCTGCTTTTTTATTTCCTTCTGCTGATTCAGGTATCTGTGCATAAGGGCTTTTCTGTCGGCAGCCTTTTTCTCTGCATAGTGGGAATAATTTCCAAAATAGACCGTAGAGTGTCTGTTTTCTATCTCTATTATTTTGCCCACTATCCTGTCCATGAAATATCTGTCGTGAGTTATTATGAGCAAAGCGCCCTTATAGCCTTTAAGATATTCTTCAAGCCATTGTACCGACCCTATATCCAGATGATTCGTAGGCTCATCAAGCAAAAGCACATCGGGCTGTGAAAGAAGAAGCTTACCTAAAGCGACTCTTGTTTTCTGACCGCCTGAAAGCTCATGTATGGGCTGATCCTTTTCTTCATCACTAAAGCCCAAGCCTTTTATAACGCCCCTCAGTCTGCTTTCATAGCTGTAGCCCTCCATATCCTCCATTTTGTGAGAAAGCTCTGCATACCTTGACATAAGTATGTCGTATTCCTCACCTGTGAGGAAAGACATCTGCCCTTCCATATCCCTCAGTTGCTTTTCTATGGCAATAACAGGCTCGAACACCGTCTTAAGCTCGTTATAGACAGTATTTTGGCTGTCTATTTCAAGACTCTGTGAAAAATAACCCAGCTCGGCAGTTTTAGGCATTACCACCTGACCTTCGTCTGCCGAAAGCTCGCCTGTTATTATTTTGAAAAGGGTAGATTTTCCGGCACCGTTTACGCCTACTATCCCCACTCTTTCCTTTTCCTCTATATGAAATGAAATTTTTTCCAATATGGTATCTGCACCAAAAGACTTGGTTATATTGTTAAGAGCAAGTATCATGACTTTACCTCCGATCTCCTCTATTGTATCAGAAAAAGAAGAATATTGGAAGGGTATTTTTACAGCAAATCCTATATGGATTTATAATTCCGAACTGTTTTATAAATCCAGTAAAAAATGCCTGACAAATATATTTTCAGGCATAGATTTTACATTAATTCATTAATTATTTTCAATGTCTATTAGTTTTGAAGCATTTATCCCTAATACATTTGCAATAATGAAAAGAGCCTTTACAGATGGACAATAGGGTAAATTAGGACTTTCAAGCTGACTGATATAAGAAAGCGTAAAACCTGTATATTCGGCAAGCTCTGCTTGAGTCATTCCCGCTCTGCGCCTATAATACCCTATTTTTAAACCAATTTCCAACAATATATGTTTGTATTCATTATCACTTATCATATTAAATCTTCCCTATATTATTTGAATTTATAGTATATTATAAACTATTGACTTTTATTAATAAATTATATATAATTGAGTATATACTCAGTAATAATGAGTAAATATACAAAATTGGAGGAATAATAATGACAAATATCTCGTACATGTGCAAATGCATAACAGCATTTATAACAATTTTCTTAATTTTAAATTGCTTAACCGGGTGCACAAATGACAGCTACCGTGAAACACTAGAAAGCGGACAAGAAAAATATTACTCTGGCAAACCCATGACAGAAAAGGAATATAATGCAGTCAAAGGATTTAATGACTGGAAATCCAAGCAAAGCAGTAAAACATATAATGAGTGGGATAAATAATATTCTAACAGATTTAAGAAAGGATGATGTTCTATGGGGAAAGCTCCTGATAAATGTCCTATGTGTGGTGAACATATTAATTGGAAATTGGTAGATGAATCCAATAAAGGATTTAGTGTGGGAAAGGCTGCTGTCGGAGCTGTGCTTTTGGGTCCTATCGGAGTAGTAGGTGGTGCTTTAGGTAAGAAAAAACAGTATTATTGCTGCGGCAAATGTGGATTTCAACATGAATATTAATTTAAACATTAGGAGGTGTATTTCGTGGCGGTATTTAAATGTCCTAAATGCGGGACAAAAATTGAGGCTGAAAATAATAATATAAAATGTGACAAATGTGGTTATGATTTTTCTGAATCCGGTAATGATAAGGCTATCAAAACTGTTTCCGTAAAACAGACATCGGCAATTTTACCCATAGATATAGAAATAGCACAATTACTGAAAAAAAGAAAATTTTCTTCAGCATTTGAAAAGGCTAAGGAAGTACATAATCTGAAAACAATAGCACATGGCAGAGAATATATTGAAAATAATGCAGAATTATATAAACTTTTAAAAGCAAAACCCAGTAGAGATAACAATACGTGGAATCCTGATAGTAGATCTATAGCGGAATCTATAGATACTTTTGCAACTGTGATAGCTTATATAGGTGGAATTGCTTGTGGATTTTTATTAATTGGAGCTTTCATGTCTTTTGGAAGTTATAATGGAGCGGGTGAAGGAATTCTAGCCATAATAATTGCTGTAGTAATTGGTTTAAGTATATCTTTTAATACATTGTTATTAAAAGGATTTTCCAGCATTATATTAAATCTTGAAGAAATTAAAAATGTACTTAAAGAAAAGGAGAGATAATAATATTTAGAGAGAAAAATTAATATATGGAAATTTTTAAAAAATAACGACATTAGAATATTTCAATGTCGTTATTTTTGCGATTTACAGTTTTTACAAATGCAATATATTAAATTAGTTTTTACAGATTAATACAATAATGATTTAATTGGAGGATTTATATTATGTGATTAGTATAATCAATTTTTATGCCGTAATAATCGTTGACATTTTACCCTTAATCTAGTATAATTGTTAGGATAAAAAAGGAAGGTAATATAAATTAAAGGAGAGATAACGATGGCTGACGAAAAGAAAATAATACTTACAAGCGAGGGACTTAGAAATTTAGAGGAAGAGCTGGAAAATCTCAAGGTCGTAAGACGTAAAGAGGTCGCAGCCAAGATAAAGGAAGCCAGAGCGCAAGGTGACTTATCAGAAAATGCCGAATACGATGCTGCCAAAGACGAGCAGGCGGAAATAGAGTCCAGGATCGCCACTATAGAGAAAATGCTCAGAAACGCAGAGGTGATCGACGAGGACGAAATCAACACAGGCAGAGTAAATCTTGGAAATAAGGTAAAGGTATACGATGAGGAGTTTGATGAAGAGGTAGTCTACACAATAGTCGGACCTGCCGAAGCGGATCCTTTTAATTATAAGCTTTCAAACGAATGTCCTTTAGGCATTGCTCTTCTGGGTCATGCTGTAGGAGATGTTGTGGAAAGCAATGCACCCGATGGCATTATGAAATATAAGATTCTGGAAATTCAGTAGGAGAAATTAAAATGGCGGACAATAAGAACAAGCAGCCCTTAGAGGGAAAGGCTTTAAATGAAATACTTAAAATAAGAAGAGAAAAGCTTGCCAATTTACAGGAAATGGGTATGGATCCATTCAAAATAGTAAAGGCCGACGTGCGTAACCACTCTGTAGAGATAAAGGAAAACTTTGACACTATGGAGGGTAAGGAGGTAAGCGTTGCAGGCCGTATGATGAGCAAGAGAGTCATGGGCAAGGCCAGCTTCTGCGATATACAGGACAGAGACGGCAGGATACAGTCCTATGTTACAAGAGATGATCTTGGCGAGGACAACTACAAGCTTTTCAAAAAAATGGATATTGGCGATATAGTATTTATAAAGGGCACAGTATTCAAGACCAAAATGGAAGAAATATCAATACACGCCACAGAGGTGACGCTTCTTTCAAAAAGCTTACAAGTGCTGCCTGAGAAATTTCACGGCTTAAGGGATCAGGATCTCAGATACAGACAGAGATATGTAGACCTTATTGTAAATCCTGAGGTAAAGAGGAACTTCTTTATAAGAAGCGCTGTTATAAAGACCGTAAGGGAATATTTGGACGATCAGGAATTTTTAGAGGTTGAAACTCCCATACTCCAGACCATACCCGGCGGTGCGTCTGCAAGGCCCTTTATAACTCACCACAACACTCTTGATATAGATATGTATATGAGAATAGCCCTTGAGCTTCCTCTTAAAAGACTTATAGTAGGCGGTATGGAAAGGGTATATGAAATAGGCAGAGTTTTCAGGAACGAGGGCATGGATATGAAGCACAATCCCGAGTTCACTCTTCTGGAGCTTTATCAGGCATATACCGATTACTACGGCATGATGGATATTACCGAAGGTATCATAAAGGAAGTATGCAAAAAGGTAGCAGGTACAGACAAGATAACATATCAGGGCGTAGAGCTTGACTTTTCAAAGCCATTTGAAAGGATCACAATGGTAGACGCCGTTAAGAAGTATTCGGGTGTTGACTTTGAAAAAATAGAAACTCTTGAAGAAGCAAGGGCTATTGCAAAGGAGCACAATATAGAGTTTGAGCAAAGGCATGAAAAAGGCGATATACTCAACCTCTTCTTTGAGGAATACGTTGAGGAAAAGCTTGTACAGCCTACATTCCTTATGGATCACCCTGTTGAGATCTCTCCTCTTACAAAGAGAAAGCCGGATAAGCCTGAATATACAGAGAGATTTGAGCTTTTCATAATGGGACGAGAATTTGCCAATGCATATAGTGAGCTGAACGACCCTATCGACCAAAGGGAACGTTTTGAAAGACAGGAGAAGCTCAGGGCTCAGGGCGATGAAGAAGCCAACATGATAGACGAGGACTTTATGCTTGCCCTTGAATACGGCATGCCTCCTACAGGCGGTATGGGTATGGGTATCGACAGACTTGTAATGCTCTTTACCGACGCCGCAAGCATAAGAGATATACTCCTCTTCCCCACAATGAAGCCAATCGGCGCAAATAATGAGGAAAAAGAAGAAAATTAAGACAGCTATGGGAATGAAAATATTATTTTCACAGTATAAAAGACAATAGGAACAGTACACAATCCCATATGCGTAAGTACTGCAATTTTTAATTGATATTGTCAAAGGAGGCATACAAATGCTTGTAACAGCTTTGATATTAACGGCATCTATACCCATTCTGGGAATAATAGCCGAATTTGTAAACAGATTGCTGAAATTTATTATACGAAAAATATTCGGTGCAAGATTTACAAATATACTGTGTAATTATATAACATTTCCGGGAACTGTACATCATGAGCTGTCACATGCTCTTCTGGCTTTTCTGACAGGAGCTAAGATCGACCATATATCGCTTTTCAAGCCCGACGGAGATTCTTTAGGCTCTGTGGAATACCACAACAGAGGTTTCTTTGTTTTAAGAGCGATACAGGATTCCATGTCCGCAATAGCGCCTATACTATGCGGAGCGATCACAAGCAGCGCAATAATATATGTAATACACAGCTGTGACATTCCAATACCTGCGGTCATTGCTCTTATATATATTCTGGTGTCTATAATATTACATATGAGAATGAGTACCGCCGATATAAAAATAATGTGGAAGGGTATACCTGTAATATTTATTCTTGTGTTGGCAGTAGTATGGCTTACAAAATTTGATATATTGGAATATCTTAATATAATGTAAAGTATAAAACAGCTGCCGCATTATGATCTCGGCAAAGGAGGTCTTAATGCGGCAGGTTTTTTTGGTTTGTTATGGAATTTTTGTTTATGGGATATCGACATTACTTTTGCTTTAGAGCGACCCTTCCACCATTTCTGCGTAATGCAGGTCCCCTCCCCTTGACGCCCTATGGGCTGGAGGAGGCTATAGAAAGCCCCTCTCTTTTACCGCTACATCAACCATTTTCTTATAAGTCTTATCATATTTATTGAAAGTCCTGCTTTTTCCACATCTTCCGCAGCAACGGCGCTGCATCTGCCTGCTTCATTGCCATTTGAATAATATACTATCTCTCCAAGCTTATCGCCTTTTTTAACAGGAGCGCTTACGCCGGGAACAAGCTTTACGTCGCAGGTTATATCCGATTTGTTTCCCTTGTCCGTAAGCACCGTTACTTCTCTATCCGCAACGGCTTTTACACTATCTGTCATGCCCTTCTGCACAGGTACGCTTCCTGCTTCCTCACCTGCTGCTTTTCCCTTTTTCAGCTCATAGTTGGCAAAGCCGTAATCCAGTATTTTCATTACGCTTTGGAATCTGCTCTTTGGATCGGGAGCCGCCATTACAACGGCTATAAGCTCCATTCCGTCCTTTTCGGCAGTACCCGAAAGACAGAATTTTGCCTTTCCCGTAGACCCTGTCTTAAGTCCTGTAGCGTTGTTGTACCATTTTATAAGCTTGTTTGTATTTGTAAGTCCGAATTCAGATGTGCCCTTATTGGTAGTGTGCGTAATGGTATCCTGCCATGTGGTGGTGTATTTCTTTATATCGGGATATTTTGTAATAAGCTCACGGCTCATTATTGCTATATCCTTTGCGCTCATAACATGGTTGTCCGCATCCAGACCGCAGGCGTTGACAAAGTTTGTATTCTTCATACCCAGAGTCTTTGCCTTTTCATTCATAAGAGATACAAAGCCTTCCTCGCTTCCTCCTATAAATTCCGCCATAGCAACGGCAGCGTCATTGGCAGAAGCTATGGCAATGGACTTTGTAAGAGTTTCAACGCTCTGCTGTTCGTTAGGCTCCAGAAATATCTGTGAACCGCCCATGCTTGCCGCATGCTCTGATACTGTCACAGTATCCTCCCACTTTATCTTACCCTGATCTATAGCGTCATATATGAGCAGAAGAGTCATTATTTTGGTGACGCTGGCAGGCGGCAGAGCCTCCTCCGAGTTATCCTCCGAAAGTATCTGCCCTGTAGACGCTTCCATAAGTATATAACTCCTTGCGTCTACGACAGGAGGTTCTGCATATACAACAGCAGTAAATATCATTATTGCAAGTAAAAGTGCAGTTGCTTTTTTTAACATAAAAAATACTCCCTTTCATCGTTTGGGAGTATTTTCTGTATTTTATTGAAAATTATGCAATTACAGTACATATAAAATAATGGCAAAAAAATGTGCTATACTTCCCAATATTATAAAAATATGGAAAACTGAGTGAGCATATCTTTTCTTGAAGCCGTAGATCACAGCGCCTACCGTATAGAGTATGCCCCCTGCCAAAAACCACAGAACGCCTGCCATGCCTATTGCCGAAATAAGAAATTTAATAAAGAATATTATTATCCAGCCCATACCGATGTAGCACACCATTGAAAAGGGCTGATATTTTTTGACATCGATGGCAGTAAGGGTAGTGGCTATAGCCACAAGTCCCCACTCTATTGCAAAGAGTATCCAGCACAAAACGGCGCTTCTCTCTCTTATCGGTACAAACAGAACGGGAGTATACGAACCTGCGATCATAAAGTATATGGCGCAATGGTCTATTATCTGCATTACCTTTTTGCCTGTGCAGGGACGCAGACCATGATATATGCTTGACATAGTGTATAGCCCTATCATTGTAATACCATATATTACGGAGGCTATAACACCATACACGCTGCCATGAAGCGCAGCTACAATTATACAGAGCACAAGTGCAACTATGCTGAGTCCTCCGCCTACTATATGGCTTACCATATTGAATATTTCCTCTCCCTTTGTATAGGAGGGCAGCTTTCTGTCTGCCAGCTTGGTTCTATTCATAACTATCACTCCAAAAATTCAAACAGGGCTGAAATTTCAGCCCTGTCAATGTGCTTATATTTATCTCTTACGTAAGAATGTAGGGATATTAAGTTCTGTTGCCGGAACATCATCGTCCTCATCTTCAATAACAGGAGCGGAGAAGCCGCTTGAAAATCTGGAAGTGAATGAAGGACCTGTTGACTCGGATTCCGCAACCGTTGCAGCCTGAGGCTTAACAGGAGGAACATCGTCGGATACAAGACCTGTTGCAATAACGGTAACGATAACCTCTCCCTCAAGATTGTCATTGATAGCAGTACCGAATATAAATTCTGCATTAGGATCAAGGCTATCGGAAATAGAATCCGCTGCTGCGCTTGCTTCAAGAAGATTGAGGTCTGGACCGCTCGTAAAGTTAACGATAACGCTCTTGGCACCCTTGATAGATGTTTCGAGAAGAGGTGATGTAACAGCCTTCTGAGCTGCTTCCTCAATATTGTCGCTGCGGCCGATACCGAAGTGAGCAAGACCTTGATCACGCATAACCGTACAAACATCGGCAAAGTCAAGATTGATCTCACCGGGCTTGGTGATAAGATCTGAGATACCTGTTACGCCCTGCTGGAGAACGCTGTCTGCCAGAAGGAAGGCCTCTCTCATAGTAGTGCCCTTGTCAGCAGTTTCAATAAGCTTTTGGTTAGGTATAACAATGAGAGTATCTACATTGGCACGAAGATTCTCGATGCCCTCTACAGCATATCTCATTCTCTTTGGACCTTCAAATTTAAACGGCTTTGTAACTACGGCAACCGTAAGTATGCCCTGCTCTCTTGCTATTCTTGCAACTATAGGAGCAGCCCCTGTGCCTGTACCACCGCCCATGCCGGCTGTGATAAATACCATATCAACGCCTTCAAGAGCCTGTGATATTTCCGCAGAGCTTTCCTCAGCGGCTTTTGCGCCTATTTCAGGTCTGCCGCCTGCGCCAAGACCCTTTGTAAGCTTTGCGCCTATCTTTATCTTTCTCTTGGCAAGTGAATTGTCAAGAGCTGTAGAATCGGTATTGACAGAAATAAAATCAATATAGTCCGGATTTGAAGAAATCATTCTGTTTACAGCATTACAACCGCCGCCGCCTACGCCGATAACGACTATCTTAGCAACGTCGGAGCTTTCGTTAGTTACATTCAAAATCA
>CANQBT010000049.1 GCA_947589405.1 uncultured Clostridia bacterium
GCTTCTCAGGAATACAGCGTATCCTTTTTTATTGAAAAGGTCATATCAGATACGGGATATAAGGCTGAACTGGAAGCCGAAAATACCGATATATCAAAGGGCAGACTGGAGAATCTGGAGGAGCTTATAAACAAGGCGGTGGAGTTTGAAGAAACGGAAGGGGACGACAAAAGCCTTTCTGCATTCCTGGAAGATGTGGCTCTTGTAGCAGATGTAGATGCCTATACGGAAAATGACGACACTATCGTGCTTATGACTCTTCATTCTTCAAAGGGTCTTGAATTTGACACCGTATTTATAGCAGGCTTTGAGGAAAATATATTTCCGAGCTACAGAGCAATTATGGAAGGGGATATGAATGCTCTTGAGGAGGAAAGGCGCCTGTGCTATGTAGGTATCACAAGAGCCAAGAGAAGGCTTTATCTTACATCTGCCGTAAGCAGACTACAGCATGGAAATTATGTTGCCAATGCCATATCACGTTTTGCAAAGGAAATACCTAACGAGCTTGTTGATTTCAGGCAGCAGGGAGTTAGGACAACAAAGGCAAGCGGCGGTGTAAAGGAGTTTAAAAATCCGTCCAATAATTTTAAACGGCCTGTCAATTCCTATAAAATGCCTGAGCCTAAAAATGTAAGTCTGGACTATGAAGCAGGAGATAGGGTGCGTCACTTTAAATTTGGTGCAGGTACTGTCGTTGACATAGTATCAGGGGGCGCCGACTATGAAGTGACTGTGGATTTTGAAAGCGTTGGTACAAAAAAGCTAATGGCAAAGCTTGCTAAGCTCAAAAAAATACAGCAAAATTTATAAAAAAATCAGTAAAATTTCCTCAAAATTGTAAAATTTTGCAAAAAAATCACCTTTACAAATTCTAAATTATTGTATATAATGTAATAAGGTCATGTTATACTACATTTTAGAAAGATAGGAGGAATTTATATGACTAAAAAATGTATAGCCGAATTTATAGGTACTATGGTGCTTGTAATATGCGGCTGCGGTATCGCAATGGTAACTACCAATTCAGAAGCTACTGCTGCTTTAGGCGTTACAGGCGGAAACGGCGTTGCCATAGCTCTTGCCTTTGGACTTTCAATAGTTGCTATGGCATATTCCGTAGGCAATGTATCAGGCTGTCATGTTAATCCGGCAGTTTCAATTGCAATGCTTATAAACAAGAAGCTTACAGTTCCCGAATTTATCGGCTATGTTGTAAGCCAGGTTTTAGGTGCGATCGTAGGCGCTCTTATTCTCTTCGCTATTTTCGGAGGAGATATGGGCTTAGGTACAAACCTTGCTTCTTCAGTAGGTCAGGGCTTTGCCGCTGAGGTAGTTCTTACATTTATATTTGTATTTGCTATATGCGGCGTTACCAGTAAGGAAAGCTTCGGCTCAGTTGCAGGTATAGTTATAGGTCTTACATTGGTGCTCGTTCACCTGCTTGGTTTACCTGTTACAGGTACTTCCGTAAATCCTGCAAGAAGCTTCGGTCCTGCTCTTGTAGCTATGCTTACAGGCGCAACAGGCGGCGCAGAAGCTTTTGCTCAGGTATGGATATACATACTTGCTCCACTTATCGGCGGCGCTATTGCAGCTGTAGTTTATACGTTTATGAGTAAGGAAGACTAATATAGGGTATTGATAAATTTTTAAAGAGAAGATGATATATAAGGGCTGTCATTACTTGACAGCCTTTTTTGATTTGATTATACTTATTTAAAAATAAAACAGGAGAACACATATGGAAAATATAATTTTAATAGGTATGCCGGGAGTCGGCAAGAGCACGGTAGGAGTAGTATTGGCTAAAAGCATGGGCTACAGCTTTATTGACAGCGACCTTGTCATACAGGAAAAGACGGGAAAGTTTCTTCACAGTATAATAGAGGAAGAGGGCATAGATGGTTTTAATGCTGTTGAAAATAAAATAAATTCCGACATATGCGCCGAAAGGACCGTTATAGCAACAGGAGGAAGCGCCGTATACGGCAAGGAGGCTATGGAGCATTTCAGAAGTATAGGCACAGTTGTGTATCTTAGGCTTAGCTGTAATGAAATAGCCGAACGACTTGGAGATCTTAATGAAAGAGGAGTCGTAATAAGAGAAGGGCAGACTTTGGAGGAGTTGTATAACGAAAGAGTACCCTTGTATGAAAAGTATGCGGCGTTTACGGTATACTGCGGCGGCAGGTCCATAAGAGATATTGTAGGCGAAATAAAGGCAAGGCTCTCATAGACAAAATGGGGCTGTTGTGTGCATTGTAGAGTTGACCCTTCAAATGTAATGTTATTGGGCGTACACATTCATTGCACATCAGCACTTTCGGCAAGCTAAAAGCCGACCTGACGATCGTCCGATAAATCTTTCGGTGCAATAAAGAGGTATCTGACAGCCGTAGGCCGTTAAACCTCAAAGAGGGACGGCTTACGTGTACGTACCGCTAATTTTTTTGGTTAGTGATAAATATCGGCTTTCCAATATTATAAACGCATTTGCAGAACACAAACATAAGGTGTTTTTTCTCCTTCTCTCTAGCCTCCCATAGCTCAATTTTATATTGAGCTATGGGAGGGGGACCATGCGTAGCATGGTGGAAGGGTCCTTCTAAAGTAATAAACAATATCCATATTGTGATAAACAAAAATTTATTTTATTGTAGTGACGATACTATACTGCCTGAATCCACTCTGTAATACAGCGGTTCTTTATTACTTTCAACTGCCACGACTCTGCCGGTGCCTACATAAAGGGTGCCTGAGCCGTTTAAAAGCACTATTTTTTCACCATTCATTATATTCATAGAAAAATCCTTATTTACCTTTACAAATGTGCCTATAACATAGAGCTTGTAAAATCCCTTGCTGTCATCTTCGCTGTAGTAGGCAAGCTCTACATTCAGAATATCCTTAAACCCATCATTGTCCATATCCGTGAAAAGTATCGTATGCACTCTGTCCGTAACGGCATAGCTGCTTTCTTCATAGCTTACATTGGGTTCATTGGGTATGAAAAGCTTTTTTCCTTCTATCTCGATATTGATGCCGTATTCTGTTTCGTCTGCAAATACATTTCCATATACATTATCGTTAAAATACACGATATTGCTTTGCTTGGGGATATATTTGTACACATTCATATATGGATATGTGTCGTAAAAGGCATCGTCATAATAGATATGCTGAAAATAATTTTCCTTGTCATAAAGCAATGTATCTACGGCATAGCCTCCTCTTGTTTCTCTTCCTGTAACGCCGCTATTTTCCTCTGTATCGGATCGTGAGGGCACAGGAGCTTTGGGAGTACTGTTATCTTGCCGAACCGTCGGCTTGGTTTCAGGCTCTTGAGCTTGTTTGGCTGTCGTCTGCTCTGTTGTAGTCATATAAGATGAGGCGGTAACAGTCGGTGACTCGGTCGTTGCTTCAGACGTGGTTTCTATTGCAGCTGTATTTGTTATCTCCGTTTCGCTTTCCGTTATATCTGAGGGTCTGTCCGTATTGGCGTATATCGTAATAAGAGCAAAAATAAATACGGCTGCCAATGTAAAAGCAATTATCCTGTACTTGGCGCTAAATGCCTTTCTGAGTTTGAGCACATTGGCAAATCTCTTTGACGGATCTACCTCGATACATTTTTCTATTATCCTCTTAAAGGGAAGCCCATCTATATTTTCGGCGTTTTCCCTTCCGCTTAAAAGCACTATCATAAGCTTTCCAAGAGAATAAATATCACTCTTGCCGTCTGTCTGTGCAAAGCCGTACTGCTCGGGAGAAGCATAAAATTCCGTGCCTAAATGCCTTGTGTCCTTAGGCTTTGATTCATCTGTGCTTCTTGCAATGCCAAAGTCAATGAGATAAACGGCATTTTCGGAGGTAAGTATGATATTGGAGGGCTTTATATCCCTGTGGATAATATTATTTTTATGAAGGCTGTACAGTATGCTGCATAGGTTCGTTATGATATGCTCTACATCTTTTTTGTCCATAGCGCCCTCAGACGCTATTATATCGGACAGATCGCTGCCGTTTATGTATTCCTCTATTACATAGCTTTCACTATTCTTTTCAAACACATCATAAATAACGGGAATACCCTTTATATCAAGGGACTTGAGCTTTTTGTATATATGGGGATTGTCAATCTTTTTAAGAATGCATATCCTGTCATAGCTTTTAAGCCTTATGCGCCATATACCGCTGCTTATTTCATTTATTATCTCGTATTCGTCATATTTTTTCTTAAATTCATCGGCAATATTATTCATATTTTTACCTCTTTGTTGAATATTCTCTTTAAATATGTTATCATAAAACAGGAGATGATGCAAATGAAAAGCACAGATGAACTTGTTGCGGAAATAAAGAAGTCCTCTGAGATAAAGAGCTTTCTTACAGAAAATGAAGAATATATAAAGGATATGACGCTCACTCAATATTTCGATATTTTGCTTAAGGAGAAGGGGATCGCCAGAAAGGACGCAATAAATAACTCACAGCTTAACTACACCTATGGCTATCAGATATTAAACGGCACAAGAAAAGCAACAAAGGATAAGCTTATACAGCTTTGCTTCGGTCTGAGAGCTACTCCCGCAGAAGCAAACCGCATACTTGTCCTTGCCGACGCAGGGGGTCTGTATGGGAAAAACAGACGTGACTGCGTTATAATATTTGCCCTTGAAAAGGGTATGACACTTACGGAAACAAATGAACTGCTGTATGAATTGAAGGAAAGGACGATGGAAATATAGCTTAAAGGACCGCTTTAATATACAGCGGTCCTTTAAAATAACTGAAATATGACTTGTTTTGCTGTCCTATAATATTTATTCCAATTCAAAGCTATCGATATTTATGCTTGAATTGTTGCTGCCGGAGCTTACAAAAATGTTGTACATTGTATAGCCGTATGTGCCTATATCCTTTGCGCTAAGACTGTAATAAGAATACCTTACATTGTTATTGTACTGGAATTTTATACTTACTGTTACCGGGCGGTTCAGCCTGTTTTCAAGAGTAAAGCTGTAATCTGCTCTGTCGTTGTTATGGATCAAAGAATACCATCCTTGACATTGCTTGTTTGATATTGCTACAGGGGCATCCAAATATTTCAGGTCATTGGTAAGATTATTTATAAAAGTAGGATAATTTGCTTTAGCCTTTTTGCCTGCGTCATTATCAGGGACTTTATCCAGATATTCTTTTGCTCTGTCATAGTTATTGTTTTTATAGGCGCCTGCTGCCACATTCAGATATTCCGCATAGGTGTTATAATCGGTTATATTGGTCTTAAGATCCAAAGATGGCTTGTATTCAGGGTTTATATCCAGTATCTCGTCTGTATATTTAAGAGCGGTATCTATATTATAGGCTTTGTATTCCTCAAGGGATTCATAATACTTTTTATTTATTATCTTCTCAATACTGTTTTTGACATTCTTAGCCGTATCGTTCATATCTCTTAAGGGAGTTTTATTTACACAATCGTAGGCAGCCCTATAATTTTCCTTGTCATAGTTATCCTTTGCATATTTTCCTATAGAATCCACCGATTTTTTATATAACTCCTCTGCAATAGTCAGCTGAGGACACTTCTCAAAAGAATCATATGAACAGTCGGCAGCGTTTATATAATTGCCGTTATCATATTCCTCTTTGGCAAACTCATACAATAGACCGGCGTCTTTTGCGGAAGCCGACTTTTTCCTGACCTCTGATGCTGTCTTGCTTATAGGCATGACATAGCTGTAATACTTTACGGCAGCATTATAATCTCCTGCTGCCAAAGCGGCATCAGCTTTTGATATATTGGTTTTATCGAATCTTGACCACACAAAAGCCAAAGCCGTAAGTATCACAATGGCTGCCGCTGATGTAACAAGTCCTTTTTTTGTTGATTTGATTATCTTCTCTTTTTTCAACTGCCGCTGACGCTGCATCTCCTCTTCTGCGGCCTTTCTTTCTTCAGCTTCCTTTTTTTCCTTTTCCTCTTGTATACGTCTTTCTTCCTCTACTCTCTGTACAATGACCTCCTGCTCATCGGGAGTAAGCTTAGGCTCGTTTCTTGGCTTTAAGTCAAGGTCATGACCGCATACAGAGCACTTAACAATATCGTTTTTAAGTAAATAAGGCTCCCCACAATAAGTACAAAGTCTGTACAGCGGATGCTCGTCGTCCATTGTCAAGGGCTTATTTTCTTCGTCAAATTTCTTTCCGCAGTTATTGCAGAAGCTGCTTGATCCGCTGCTCAGCTTATATCCACAGCGGTCGCATATGTATTTTTTACCACCTTCTTCATATCTTGCATGCATATGATCTCCGGGCAGTCTGTTTCCGCATGTGGTGCAGAATAGGGAATCCATATTTATTATTTCAGCATTACAATGTGGACAATAATATTTCTTTTCTGTTAAAAGACTTGCACCGCATTTATTGCAGAATCGGAGATCGTCCGGGTGCTCGGCACCGCAATTGTTGCATGTTATCATATGTATTCCTCCTGCCTTAATTGATCAAAATGTGAGCCGAATTGAGCTATACTCTGCCTTGCATGTGCTCACAAGACAGAAAGCTGTAGGGACTGTGGAAGAATTATAATAAACTCAGCACAGTACAAAAAGCAATGGCAATGCTCAAAAAAGCGCCTATAAAGGCAATTATTACTCCCAGTATCCCCATCCATAAAAAGCGGTAGCCTCCTCCGCAATGAGCGATAAGCCCTGTAATGCCCGATATGATCGACATTATAAATATGGAAACAAGAGACGGCATAAAAATAAAAATAAAAAAGTATACTCCCGATTCGGCATCGTTTATACAACAACTCAGCATTACGCCTATTATTGTAAGTATCATTCCCATAAAGCTTCCTACAAGGCTTATGATACAAAAACCGCTTTTTGTTTTTTTCTCATAGGGATTTTGAGAAGTATTTACCGTCTGCTGTATCGGCATACTGTCATATCCCGTTCTTTCGTCTAGCTTCCTTCCGCAGACTGAACAGAAGATCAATCCGTCGTCAACCTGCGCTCCGCAAAATTTACAAAACATTTTCTTCATCCTTCCCTTTTTAATAAGCACAATATAATTCTTATTGAGAATTATTATTTATTATCATTATATATAACAAGACAAAAAATGTCAATATAATTCTACACAAGAATTATAAATTCACGATTTATTAATATACTAAAATTAACTATACACATCGGGAGCTGATAAATATGAAACCTCGCAGACAGGAGCTTGGCAATAAAAATATAATCGGAAATAAAATTACGCAGCTGAGACTTGAAAATAAAATAAAGCAGAAGGAGCTTCTTGCAAAGCTTCAGACAAAGGGCATAGACATTAATCCTTCATCTCTTTCAAAGCTTGAGGGACAGACACGTCCTGTTTCCGATATTGAATTGAAAATTCTTGCTGAGATTTTCGATATTTCCGCCGATGATCTTTTAAAATAAAACAATTTTAGCATTTATTTAAATCAATTATAAAAAAATAATGCCCTCATTTCATTAGCTGAGAGCATTATTGTAAATTTATCGACAAATATACCATGTATTTTTAATATGCCGATAGCGTCAAGGTGTATTTTATGTTGACAAAACGGAAAATTGCATATATAATGTTCCTTGTGTACTGCTGAAACACTATGCTTATAAAGCAATACACAATAATATGCGGACATGGCGGAACCGGCAGACGCGCAGGACTTAGAATCCTGTTCTTCGGAGTGGGGGTTCAAGTCCCCCTGTCCGCAGTTTTGATAATAAGAAGGTTTAGCTATACACTATCATTTTTGGCTGCTGCCGAAAATGTAGAACTTTTGTCTAAGCTCACATAATTTAACAGATAAAATTCTGCTGTGTTCGGCGGATTTTTTTTATTTACCGAAGCCGAAATATTTATTTTAACTATTTTTATTAATAACAGCGTTTTCATAGCGCTTTGATTTATCAAAAAATGTAGAGGCAGGCAGATCGCATTCCCTTGCTGCTGCCTGTAGGGATATTTCCTTATTTCGCCATTTTCTGTGAACATCGTAGAAATTTTCAGGCGTAGGTGATTCCGGCCTTCCGAATTTTACACCCTTTGCCAGAGCTGCGGCTATACCCTCTGCTTGTCTTTGCTTTATGTTGTTTCTTTCATTTTCCGCTACAAAGCTGAGCACCTGAAGTACTATATCGCTTAGGAACGTTCCCATAAGGTCCTTACCACGTCTTGTGTCCAGTATAGGCATATCTATTACCATAATATCCGCTTTCTTTTCTTTGGTGATATACCTCCATTGCTCAATTATTTCCTCGTAATTCCTACCAAGCCTGTCTATGCTCTTTACTATGATAAGATCGTCCTTTTTTATTTTTTTGATCAGCTTTATATACTGTTCCCTGTTGAAATCCTTTCCGCTTTGCTTGTCTATATATATGTTTTTAAAAGAAATATTGAATTTTTTCATTGCTATAAGCTGTCTGTCCTCGTTTTGATCTTTTGTAGATACCCTTATATATCCGTATATCATAATTATCACCCCAATAAATATATAGCATATTTAGTACATTTAGTGTGACAATGTATGACAAAAAATAAGCCTGTAAATTTTGTACAAAAATATATGGACTGTGGTGAATTGTTTGTTTAGGTGAGTAGAGTCGACATTATTTTTAGAACGACCCTTCCACCATTTCAAACAATAAAAATTGTTTGAAACATTCAGCACTTTTGCTTCGCAAAAGCAAGCCTACGGCTTGGAGGACGGAAGGGTGCTAAATAAAAAATCCATAAATCAAATAAAGCTGTCGCATTGAGATCCGTTTTTGTTACGGAACACAATGCAACAGCCCATTATTATCAGCTATTTATATCAAAAAAACATTAAAGGACCTTGTCCAGGAAATTCTTGAGTCTTTCACTCTTTGGATTTTCAAAAAATTCCTTTGGTTCATTTTCTTCCAATATTTTGCCGTTTTCCATAAATATCACTCTGGAGCCTACCTCTCTGGCAAAGCCCATTTCATGAGTTACGACCACCATAGTCATATTATCACGAGCAAGATCCTTCATAACGTCCAGTACCTCGCCTACCATTTCAGGATCAAGAGCTGACGTAGGTTCGTCAAAAAGCATAACGTCAGGCTCCATGCAAAGCGCTCTTACAATAGCTATCCTTTGCTTCTGCCCGCCTGAAAGCTGATTGGGATAACTGTTCGCTCTGTCTGCAAGACCGACTCTTTCAAGAAGCTCCATAGCCTTTTTCTCAGCATCTGCCTTTTTCTTTTTAAGAAGCTTCATAGGACCTATAGTAAGATTTTTCATAATGGTCATATGAGGAAAAAGATTGAACTGCTGGAATACCATACCCATCTTCTGTCTATGCTTGTTAAGATCATTCTTAGGATCTGTAATATCTACACCTTCAAAAAATATATGTCCGTCCGTAGGCACTTCAAGGAGGTTAAGGCATCTTAAAAATGTAGATTTTCCCGAACCTGAGGGACCGATCACCACAACGACCTCGCCGTTATATATATTATTGTTTATATGGTCCAAAGCAAGAGTAGCGTTTCCAAAATCCTTTGTCAGATTTTCAACTTTGATCAGGGGTTCATTACCTTTCACCGGAATTCAGCCTCCTTTCAATACGTGCAGAAATATTTCTCAATATAGAAACTATTACAAAGTAAATAAGTGCCGCTGCTATAAGCGGGAAGAAAGCGCTGTAGGTACGGCTCTTTATAAGAAGAGCAGCTGCAAGAAGATCCTGAAGGGCAACCATGCTGGCTACAGAGGTTTCCTTCAGAAGGACTACAAGCTCGTTACACAGAGCAGGAAGGGCACTTCTGAGCGCCTGTGGTATTACAACGTATATCATTGTAGGTATATAGCCAAAGCCAAGACTTCTGCCTGCTTCCATCTGTCCCTTGTCTACACCGTTTATACCGCCTCTTATTATCTCTGCTATGTAGGCGCTGGAGTTGATGGTAAAGCCCAGAGTCGCAACGCCTATTTTGTTTGTGGAATCCGCCAGTATAACAAAATATATTATCATTATCTGAACGATAGTAGGAGTACCCTGTATAATATTGAGATAAAGCTTACATATGGCATTGAGTATTCCCAGCACGAATCTGCCGACCTTCTGTGAAGCACTCTGCTTGGGAGTGTCCACTCTCTTGTCGTAGCTTACACGTATTACAGCTATAGTAAGTCCCAGCAAAAGACCGAATATAAATGCAAAGAAGGTAAGCCTTATTGTAATGACAAGACCATTTAACAGCCATGTCCATCTGTCGTCAACTATAAAATTGTTGTACAGCTCTGTGACAAACCATTTGGCCTTTTCATCGGTCACAAATATATTTGCAATGTTATAAATCAATTCACCCATAATTATTTTCCTCAAAATAAGGGTGTGTAAGCTACACACCCTTGTGTTTTAATTATTCTGTTTCTAAGTACTTGTCTAATATAGCCTGAAGCTCACCGTTGTCCTTCATTTCCTGAAGAGCGCCGTTTATAGCGTCAAGAAGAGCCTCATTGTCCTTAGCTACGGCTATAGCGTACTGCTCGGAAGTAAGGTTCTCGTCTAACTTTACAAGACCGTCTGCATTTTCAACAAGCTTCTTTGCAGGCTCGTTGTCAATAACAACTGCGTCTATCTTGTCTGTTATAAGTGACTGTGTTGCATCGGGACCGTTGGCAAATCTTTCAACACTTGCTGCGCCTACGCCGTTAGCTTCGTCAGAAACATACTCATCACCTGTAGTACCTCTCTGAACGCCTATTTTCTTGCCGTTAAGATCGGCAGCAGACTTGATGCCGGAATCCTCCTTGACTATTATCGCCTGACCGGCTTCTACATATGTATCTGTGAAATTAACATTGTTAAGTCTTTCCTCGTCAACTGTCATGCCTGCAAGACCAATATCTACCTTGCCTGTCTGTACTGAAGGGATAATAGCGTCAAAGTCCATATTCTCTACCTGAGCTGTAAGACCAAGCTTTTTAGCTATAGAGTCTGCTATTTCAGCATCTATACCTATAACATCGTTGCCCTCCATGTATTCATATGGTTCAAATTCAGCGTTTGTTCCCCATATAAGCACACCCTCTGTACCTGTGAGAGCAGATGTATCACCCTCAGCAGCTTCAGGAGCAGTTGTTTCGTCGTCGGCTGCATCTTCAGGAGCAGCAGAACCGCCGCAGCCTACTATACCAAGCATCATAGCGCCGATAAGAGCTATAGATAAAATTTTCTTTTTCATTGTGAAACCTCCTTATAATAATTATACATTTATAATACATAAAATTCACAAAAAAGTCAATATAAATGCATAAAAATACCTGCTAATTTATTGCATAAAGATAACCGATAATATACAATGGTGTGAAAAAAACAGAGGGCTTTGCAATTCTCATTACAAAACCCTCTGTTATAAAGAAACAAAAATGGAAAACTATTTTATTTGACTGAAATTACTTATCCATTTCAGCCTTTCTTGCAGCTATTACCTTGTCCTGAACGTCCTTAGGAGCTTCCTCATAGCGAGCAAATTCCATAGTAAATTCACCTCTGCCCTGAGTCATACTTCTCAAGTCTGTAGCATAGCTCATCATTTCGCCCAAAGGTGCTTCAGCCTGTATAGTCTGCTTGCCGTGCTTAGCCTCCATACCGAGTATACGGCCTCTTCTCTTGTTAAGATCGCCCATAACATCGCCTGTGTAGCTGTCGGGAACTATTACCTGAACAGTTTCGATAGGCTCAAGTATAGCAGTCTTGCCCTTTGCAAAGGCGTCCTTGAATGCCATGCTTGTAGCAACCTTGAATGCCATTTCCGAAGAGTCTACTGCGTGATAGGAACCGTCTACAAGAGTTGCCTTTATGCCTACTACGGGATAGCCTGCAAGAGGACCTGCCTTTATGGATTCCTGTATACCCTTTTCAACAGCAGGGAAGTACTGCTTGGGAACAGAGCCGCCGAATATCTGCTCTTCAAATACATAACCGCCGCTCAGATCGCCGCTTGGCTCAAATATTATCTCAACATCGCCGTACTGACCTGAACCGCCTGACTGCTTCTTATACTTGCTTCTTATTCTTTCCTGGCTCTTTATCATTTCTCTGTAAGGAATGGTAGGCTCGGAAAGCTCTATATCGATCTTATACTTGCTCTTCAACTTATTTACAAATACGTCTATATGAGTATCGCCTATAGCGTATATAACTGACTGCTTTGTTTCCTTGTCAAACTTGTAGTCAAGAGTCTTGTCCTCTTCACGAAGCTTGGCAATAGCGCCTGCAAGCTTATCTTCATCGCCCTTTGTCTTAGGAGTGATAGCCTTTGACAGAAGAGGAGTCGGATATTCTATAGCCGGTATCATAACAGGTCTGTCATTGGAAGCAAGAGTATCGCTTGTAGAAGTATTCTGAAGCTTTGCAACAGCGCCTATGTCGCCTGCCTTGAGCATATCTACTTCTATCTGCTCCTTACCTCTTAATACATATACCTTGCCTATCTTCTCTGTAATGTTCTTGTTTACATTCCTGAGCATAGCGTCCTTTGTAAGAGTACCGCTGTATACCTTGAATATACTGAGACGGCCTACATATGGGTCGGCAATTGTCTTGAATACAAATGCGCATACAGGATCCTTTTCATCACAGTTTATCTCGACTGTATCCTCAGTCTTGGGATTGATAGCGTCGGCAATGGGATTTACCTCTGATGTAGGAGGAAGGTACTTATTTATAGAATTCATCATAACTCTGATGCCTATAGTAGTAATAGCCGCTCCGCATATAACAGGAGTAACAGAACCGTCTACTATACCGGCACGCAGACCTTTATTGATCTCTTCTTCCGTAAAGCTTTCCTCTGCAAAGAACTTCTCCATTAATTCATCATCGGTCTCTGCAACTGCTTCTTCTATCATAAGACGCATTGTGTCAACCTCGTCCTCAAGGCCTGAAGGCATATCGCATGGCTCTACAAGACCGTTTGCAAACTTACGTGCTTCCTTCTTGACAGCATTGACAAAGCCTATAAATTTGCCGTTTTCATAGAAGGGCACCTGTAAAGGAGCGATGCTCTTGCCGAATGTAGTCTGGAGCTGCTCCACTACCTTTTCCATGTCTGCATTTTCATCGTCCATACCGTTTACGAATATCATCTTGGGAATATTCATCTCTGTAGCCATTTCCCAAGCCTTTTCGGTACCTACTTCAACGCCTGCCTTAGCGTCTACTACTATAAGCGCCATATCCGCAACGCTTAACGCCTGCTTGACCTCTCCCACGAAATCAAAGTAACCGGGAGTATCTATAAAATTAATTTTCTCATCAAGCCACTCTACCGGAATAATAGATGAGCTTATAGAAACCTTTCTTCTTATTTCCTCAGGATCATAATCGCTTACGGTATTTCCCTCTTCAACACGTCCGAATCTCTTGGATACGCCGCTTACATGCAGACAAGCTTCTACTATCGTAGTTTTACCGCAGCCGCTGTGACCTAATACAGCAACGTTTCTGATCTCATTTGCAGAATAACTTTTCATAAATTAGCCAACTCCTTTGATTTTTTTATTTGTGCAATATTTACGATATGTATATAGTCGGATTTGCTTT
>CANQBT010000050.1 GCA_947589405.1 uncultured Clostridia bacterium
TCATAAGTATATTTTACCTTATGATCGGCAGTCTGTACATACAGATTTCTTCCCAATATATCAGACTGTGTAATATTTGTAATTGTATCTGAGTAGCTGTCACCCTTTATTATCTCTGTTGTCTGAAGTCCATAAGTATTATATTCATATTTGTAGCCTGTATATGATAAGGTCTTGCTGTCCTCTCTGGTTATTTCTGATGTTACTCTGTCCCTGTTGTCATAGGTGTATGTTGTGGTGGCTTTTCCCGACGTGTATGTAACAGGACGAAGCCTTGTATCATAGGTATATGATGCCTGCAAAGTTCCGTTTCTTGTCAGGCTTATGGGATTGCCTACAGGGTCATAATCATATACCGATGTATGACCGTTTTCATCGGTATAGTTTATAATATTTTTCGCATAGTCATAGCTGTATGTTACATGGCTGTCCTCTTTACCGAAATAATCTCTGTATCCGATCCTTGTAACATTTCCAAGACTGTCATATTTATAGTCCGTTTTTTGGTCATTCATATTCTTTTCATACATGACATTACCCATTTTATCATAGGTATAATCTGTTGTATATTCGTCATCACCTATAGTTATTTTACTTGGCAAGGCTTTCATTGAAACATCTGAATATTTTTTCGTAGTCAGCCTTCCTCCCCTTCCTTCGGCATTCAGATATTCGGTCATTGTAATATTTCTGCCGTTATAATCGTATGTATAGGTATTGTAGCTTTCGTTTATATTGCCTCTCATTACCTTTGAATAGCTTATGACCTTGCCGGATAAAGATGTAACATTGTTAAGAAGAGTGTTCGTCTGCACAATATCTGTTGTGCCGTTCATTTTTTTTGTAATTTTTGTAGGTATGCCATAGTACTTTGTTGAATTACCGTCATAGTCATACTCATAGCTCTCAAAGCTTATAGTTTTATTGTTTGAATCACATACAGTATGTAACTTTAAATCATATTTATTGCTGTAATCATAGTACTCAGTCTTTTTGAAATCCCCCTCTGTGTATGTTACTTCAATAGGTAAATCGCAGAAATCCTTATCTGTCCAGAAGGTTTTTTCTGTTTTGTTAAGAAGCGTTGTACCTGAATATTCCTCTGTAAGTATGTTCTGATTAAGAGTATTGAATGTATATTTGACAGATGTTCCGTTTTCATTTGTTATTGTTGTGGAATAATTATTGATAGGATTTGTATTTATATTCTCATAAATACACTTGGCCCATTCGCAGCCATCGGGAATTGTTCCATTCTTTTCACAATAGTTACACCAGCATTTACCCTTTTTTACACATTCACAGCCATTTTGACAGCCTTCATTATTAAGACCGCAATAACATTTACTTCCTAAAGCTTCTCTCGTGCAGTCACATAGTATTACAGCCACACAATCATTATCACAGCTCCATGTTCTGCCGCTGAAATATGGAATACACTCGCAATCAGGCACACCATATGCTGCACAGGCACATGCAACAATTACATACCAGCATGCATACATAAAGTTATTTGTGCTGTAGGTGTATGTATTTTTATTAGTGACTTTTCCATCTACAAGCAAATATTCTTCCTTTACTCTGGCATAGTCATAATCATCGGTCGTATAGCCTGTCATTATTACATTACCATTCTGATCTTCCAACGTTCCTTCTTTCAGCTTATCTGTCCATTCATATGAAATTATATGCTTTAAGCCTGTGGGCTTTTCCACAGAATCCAGAAGAACGTTCTTGTAATTATCTTTGTTATCGGTAAAATATGAAAACTTCGTTGTGACTGCTGTATTATCTCCGCTTCCGTAATAATATGAGATCGAGTCCAGAGTCCTGTAAGTATGTGAATTGTTGTTTTTTATACTGTAGGTTATTTTAAGTTTACTTCCGTCGGGCTTATAGATCATCTGATAATTATCGTATGTCGAGATTGTCAGATAATTTCCGTTAGTATCCTCTATCCTCATATTATTTGCGCTGCTATCGACAACCTCTATCTTGTTTCCGAATCTGTCAACTGTCATTATCCACAGACCATTCTTGCTGAAATAATCTATATTTCCGTTTTTATAGGTAAGCATGTATTTTGCGTCTGCTCTGCCTGTTCCGTTTGTATTGTAATAAAGCTTAAGTTCATCATTGTAGCAGTTTTTCGGTGAGAAAAATTTGCCTGTTTTTACCATTTCATATGTACTGCCATCTGCAAGGACCAGATACTTTATACCATAATCCGATGTGGCACCGTTTCCGTACTCGTCCAAAACATAAGGGAATGAATACCTCCAATTTCGGGGTATTTCGGCTCTTGTCTCAACTGAACGCATATGTATCTGCTCAGATGAAGAATAAGTCAGATTAATATTCAGATCCAATCCTGCAACACCGGGAATGCTGCATATGTTTTCGGTATATGAAACTGCTCCCGTACTTGGATCAACAGCAATTCCCGAGCTGTTCATATAATTGAGAACACCTGATTTAAATGAGGAATCAAAATATCCTTTTTCATAATCATTACTGATTGGTGCAATGGCATACCCCTTTTTGATAGTTTTGAATATCTGCTTTATGTCATGCTCAAAGTTTTCATAATTGTCATGCTCTGTTATTTCTTTGGCTGCCTCTGCTGTTATAAAATATTTCTCTGACAAATTCTGTATTGTTTCCAAATCCGCATCATCTGTAATTTCGTTGGAAAATATATCTTTTATAACATCGGATAAATCTTTTCCGAGATATAATGATATTGCATATGCATTTAATACATCATTAAATTTGTATCCGTTGATCACATAGCTTTTAAATATACTTTTTATATCACTATCATTAATAAGCGCATATTCATAAAAACCTTCGCTGCACTCCTCCGCATTTTCCAATGCCTTATTCTGGCTGCCGCAGTTTTTTATCATTGTGAGGGCGTTGCTGAAATTTGTTTCCATTCTCTGCATCAAAAGAGCATAGGGTACGGCTTCTCTTATGGAATAGCCCCTGTCCTCGCAGTCTGACATAGTATCCTCTCTTACATAGAGATACTGATTCAGCAGAAATTTTTCCGTATCCTCCAGACTGCTGTAGCTTTTGTCAAGAAGTGCCTTAACGTCTGTAGGCAGATCTTTCTCGTCTATTTCAAAGTCTATAGCTGCCTCAGATAGAATACTGTCCTCAGGTGTAGGCGTAAATATATCGTCTATTATGTCTGTAATTATGCTGTCCCCCGATACAGCTTCATCGGGTATTGTTATTTCCTCTGAGGTAGTTTCTATTGCTTCCTCGATATGCTCGCCGTCAGTTATTATTTCCGTATCCTCTGTTATCTCCTCCGCAGCAGGTTCGGTCAGATCATTAATATCTGCAAATACAATTTCGGTTGAAATTACAAGGGATAATATAAAGGCCGTTATTCTTGCAATATACTTAATTCTTGAATTCATTTCAGTTCCTCCTTTCCGCACTAAACTTAATTATGGCACTTCCGTCTGCTATTCCGTCAAATACAACAGATGTGGCTATTCCCGACCAGTTATACACATCTGATCCTGCAATGTTGAATGTGACCTTGCCCTCTGTCTGAACTACATTTTCTATACTGTTGTCTGTCAGTCCGCCGTCAAAATTGTTGTCTTTTCCTATGTGCTTTATCTTGAGCTTTGAAGGGTCATATTCTATTATGTATTTATATCCGCTGCTTGTCGGTGCGTTTTCTACAGTAAATACATATCTGTATCTGCTTCCCGCTTTTGTATTTATGGTTATGCTTTTGGCTTCGGCATCATCTAAAGTCTTTATGCTGTAAACTTCTGCACTTCCTGATATTAAATATATGTACAATGTGTCATATGGTCCTGAATAAGCAAAATTATAGTCGGCAATATCCTCAGTCATATCCTTGACGTCTATTACATAGCCATATTGGTTGGCAAGGGCTATTTTAGAATGCGGCCCTTTAGCGGTAACACATAAGGTCTTTGTTTTTTTGCTTTGCACACAATCTGTAATATTCAGGCGTAATTTCTCTGTATTTTCAAACCTGTCGGTATTTAGTTTAATAGCTTTACTGTAGTCGGAGCTTGTAGAAGCAACTACATAGGCGTTCAGAATACTGAGTTCACCTATGTTTTTTTCATCTATTTTTTGACCTATGGATATATCATCTATTGCGCTGAAATTACAATTTACTCCATCGACTTTTTTATTTGATTGCTTTACCGCTGCAACTTGATATATTCTTATTCCGCCGTTATCGGAATAAATATATAGGGTGGTGGCATCTCCCGTATATGTAAATTTATATGTATTTATAGAGCCATCTACATTGAAATACTGAATGTTTTCGACATTTTCAAGGTCACAGCCGCCTATATCTGTTATACGCAGCGGTCTTATAACGCTGTCGTTAGTGCTCCTTGCCGCAATGTAAATATCCGTATTTTTCAGCACATCAAGAGCTATGGCATTTTTTTCACTTGTGCCTTCATTTTCCAGATCTATAGCCTTATCATAGTGGAACTTATAATTATTTGTTATACTATTTGATACAAAATCTACTCCCTTAAATATTTGCAGGCCGTTAAAATCCATATTTTCACTTAATCTTCCCTCCAAATTTATTTCCTTAGGATCCCACACTCTTATAGGTTGATTGTTTAAATAATTATATTTGCTTTCATTATATTCTTCTATCATAATGGCATATACTCTTATTGTGTCAATTTCAGACCTGACCTCAATGGTTCCGCCGTTTCCTCTGTATTTATAGCAATAACCTTTTCCTTCATTTACGGTCAGATATTGTGTTTCATCAGTATCATTGGAATGTATTATAAGATTTCTGGGATTATTTTTAGCGTTTGTCTGAGCTATGAAATATACATTTGAAGGTCCGTTTAGAGAAATGGTTATATAAGACTTATCGGGTGTAGAGGATTGCCTTATAGCCATATATCTTGTGTAGCTTGTGTTATTTATATCTTTACTGTTTAATACAAAGCCAATATTTTTATGCATTGTCAATTCGTTTATAGTTATATCTTCGGTCAACACTCCCAGATTTGCATACTCATTATCGCTGAAATCCCACTTCTTTACAGTATTTATATTAGCTATAGGGGCTATACTGTGATCCTGCGGCTCCTGTATTTCATCATATACAGCGCCATGATCTGCCTGCTTCTCCTCTTCAACTAAAATGCTGTCCTCTGCAAACACCGTAAAATTTGCCGCACAGCTCATTAAAAAAACCGCAAAAGCAAAAACAATAATTTTCTTCCTCATAAAAATACTCCTTTCTGTTCAAATAAACTCGCATCAACAAAACTAAAATTTACAAACTATATGTATCATAATACTATAATATCTTATTTGCTTTACAATTTCAACATATTTTTAGTAATTTTAAAATATATTGAAATTTATTATTTTAATTGATCCTTTGTAATGACGCTAAACCTATTTTTAAAATCAAGGTGAGAGCCGGTTTCCTGTTAGTGTAAAGAAAGAGAACAGTAAGAGAAAAGGGGGAGTTGTATTATGCGATAGTCAAATGAGAAACGGTCTGCTGTATTTTTCAATAAATTAAATATTTTATGAAGGTTTTTTGTCAATAATAACAGCAATTTTGAATATAAATATTTAAAATTAGTAATTTTTGTAAAAAAATTATGTCAAAAGCCTTGAATAATTATGGCATTTATGCTAAAATATGTATAAATTGTTAAATTTATTAAAAGTGTATAATAAAACGGATAGGTATTTTAGATGAAAAGTATAAACAGAATAAAATAAATTGTTTTCTGAAAAGAAAGGTTTGAAGCTTCTGTAATCATTAAAACTATTGCAGAATTTATATCGCTTTTTGACCATATTAGGCGCAATGAGGGGGTAGCGCAATGAATGATTTGTTAAAGCGTGCGGCAAATTTAATATCACAGCAAAATAGAAATAAGCTCAGATACAGGCTGTTGTCTGTAATGGGCGTTATTGTTGTGTTTATAACTACATATATGCTCATACTTCCGGGCATCACAATGGAAAAGAAAACCATATGCGGTATGGAGGAGCATGTACATACGGAGAAATGCTATTCCCGTAACACAGCCCTTGTATGCATGCTTGAGGAAAACGATGAGCATACCCATACGGAGGAATGCTATGAAACAAGTGATGAGCTTATATGCGGACTTGAGGAGCATACTCATACAGATGAATGCTATGAAAATGATATAGAGATCGCTGCTGAAACGGAAAGTTCGACAGAATACGAGGAGATCACCGAAGCAGAAACAGATAGTGACGAGGAAACAGAAGCCGAAGCTGAGGAAACTACAGATAAGGACGCAGGCTTCTTTATACCCGATACTGTGGTATCATCAGGCGGTTCTTATGACGATCATACCGATCATGATGAACCAAAGTATACAGAACCCTTGCCGAATGAGTCCGACAATGAGATAGCTATTCCTGATGAAATTATATCAGGCGGCGCAGCCGATAATGACACTACTGTAGAAACTCACAGCGAGGATTATGTAGAGGAATATACGGAGACCACTACAGACAGTATAGAAACAGACGGACAGGATAAGTTCATATGCGGTCTTGACGAGCATACTCACAGTACAGACTGCTATAATGAAAACGGAGAGCTTGTGTGCGGATATTTAGAGCACAGACACGACAGCGGCTGTCTGTCCTGTGATATTATGCCTCTTAGCATAGAGCAGGTGATAAATAATGCCAACTATGAGCTTACTCTTAACCATGATTTGTCCTACACTCTTACTGTGCATATTACAAATATTGGACCGGCGAATATTCCTTCAAAGGTCATGGAGCAGGGAGATTTTGCAGGCAATGAAAGCCGCCTTAAGAAGGTTATTTTCGATATAGATGCACCGGGTATGCTGGTCATAAATGAAAGAGCCTTTGAATACTGTACATCACTTGAAGAAGTGGTTTTCGATACGCCTAAAAATATGGTCTATTCCGTAACTATAGGCGGTGCAGCTTTTAGTAATTGTGTAAGGCTTTCTAAAATAAATCTTGAGGATATAAAAATCAACTCCATCGGTTATGCCACCAGATCCGGCAATGTTGAAGATATGGCAACGGGAGGTGCTTTTTACAATACAGCTCTCAGAGATGTAAATATTGTACAAGGTATAAGTACTTATATAGGCGATTTTGCCTTTTACGGCTGTAAGGAGCTTAAGAGCTTTAAGCTTGGAAGCGGTACCTTAAATCAGATGGGTATAGGCATTTTCCAGAATTGTACTTCTCTTGAGGAAATTGATTTTTCTGCAATAAGTTCCTCTAACGTATCATTTCAAGGATATACGGGCAACAATAACAACAATATTGCCATAGGCACATTTAAGGGCTGTACAAGTCTTAAGAAGGTGATAATGCCCGAAAGATACAGCTTTAGTGCAAATGGCGGCGCTATGTTCTATGGCTGTACGGCATTAAATGAAATTGATTTTAACGGCGTCATGGGAAAGAATTTTGTATGGGAATTAGGCGACTGGACACTTATGGATACAGAAAGTCTTAAGTCTGTTGATCTTACAAAGCTTCCCAGTCTGGGAAAATTAAGCAACAAAGCCTTTAACGGTTCAGGACTTGAAAGCGTTACATTTCCCGTATCTCTTGGAACAATAACGGGAAATGCTTTTGAAAACTGCAAAAGACTCAGTCAGCTTATAATACCCGATGACAGCGTACTCACAACTATAGAAGGCTATGCTTTTTCAAAAACAGCCCTGAAGAGCTTGGACTTTTCAAAGCTCAGATATTTAAAGGCAATAAAAAACAGAGCCTTTGACAGCTGTTCAACTCTGAGCAGGGTAATACTTCCGCAAACGGTTGAGGAGATAAGAGATTTTGCATTCAGCAATATGCCATCGCTTTCATATTTCTATGTAAATTCCACAGCTCTCAAAACTGTCACAAGAGATATATTTACAAATGTAAACACCAATTTTACAATGACAATAGGCAAGGACAGCGACAGTATAACATCGGACATTTTTGCGGCAGGACAGAAGCATATGGGTCGGCTTGTATTTGAGGGTCCCAATGAGCTTGAAATAACAGGCGATACTGCTTCTACAGGACTTCCTGCGCCTTTGGACACTATAGAAGAGGGGAAATACTTTGTATCGGCAGAAGGCGATCTGTATAAGCTAAATGATGATAAAACGGCTGTACTTATATATGCTTGCAACAACAGAAGTGGAAGCCTTGAAATTCCCGAAGCAGTAGGCGTAGACAACAGTTATATGGTCACAGCTGTTGACGATTATGCCTTCAGTTCATCAAGAGTCAGCGCCGTTACATTTGAAAATATAGATAACATTACTTCGGTATCCCTTCATGCCTTTGCAGAGTGTATGTCATTGGAAAGTGTTCAAGGCTGCACAACTGTTGAAGCAGCTCTTGAAATATTTAAAGATAAGGGCGCAGCCGAAGTTACATTCTATCATACGGAACTGGAGGGGGCTCCGTCTGAGGATATGGAGGAAGAGGAATTTTTCGGTACGAGAGTAGACGGAAAAACTCCTATAAAAATATATAACGGACTTTATGAGATTTTTTCTGCAAATGAAGATCTTCTTACGGGAGAACAGAATAAAATAACCGTAAATGTTTCGGAGGACGGACAAAACCGTATGCTGAGACTTTACTTCAAGTGCAGTAAAGACTGTTTATTTACAGACAATATAAGCGAATCCAATAATGTGCCTGTTACCTATCATAAGGTAGAAAATACAGACTATCATTATTACGAAATAGGTCCTGTTCCCAGCGGACAGACGATACCTATCGGTTTGGATTTTTCATATCCCAACGGAAAGCCCGATAACAGTACTTTATATGTATGGGGAGTAGGAGGAAACAAAGACAGCTTTGCAAAATATGACGGCAAGGTCATATTGCCTACGGATAATCTGTCGGAAGAGGACATTTTTACAAACGGAGAATACCATAAAACTGTATGGAATACCATAGAGTACCACTATCCTATAGAAAAAATGTATAATTCCGCAG
Source organism: uncultured Clostridia bacterium (assembly GCA_947589405.1). Lineage (GTDB taxonomy): Bacteria > Bacillota > Clostridia > Lachnospirales > CAG-274 > CANPXH01. The sequence continues at coordinate 9,046 of CANQBT010000050.1, forward strand.
GTAAAGTGAAAATGATGCTTTCTCCCGACGGTAAAAAAACTCTGTCTAATTTAGGCTATTGGGTATTCTGGGGAAAGGATGAAGAACATAGCGGAGGTCAGCTTGGAACTAACCGCAGTCTGGGCAGCGATTATATAAATTCCGTAGATATAGAGGATACATTTACGCTTCCTACATATATAATCTGGAGGGAAGGAATAAAGAAAGCAAAGGAAAGCGGCAATTTCAGATGTGAGCTTGTAAATGAAAACGGCGGCATTTATGTTATACATGTTACCATTGAAGAGGAGGAATATGAGCTTGTAAGAGTAAAGCTCAATAACGGCAATGTGTCTATAGCAGGCGGTGTAGATTTTGAAATAAATGAAGATAATACCATTACGTTGAAATGGGAGATTTTTAATAAAAACAACACATATAACGGCTCTGAAATGGGCAATCCTTCCATAGATGTTATATTTGGTCCCAAAGTTCTTATTTTTGACGAGGAAAGCTATAAAACAGATAATCCAGATACGGCAGATGTAGTGCTCAAGGATGCCACAAACAAGGTAAATTGTACCGAAAACTATTATTATGCAGGATCATGGTCACCTAAGGAATATACTGTTAAACACGATATAAAATTATCTTCTGTACAGGGCGATATTACTCTTAAGAAAATAAGAGTAAATGAATATGATGTGAAGGACCCAAGCGGAGACAAATTTATGAATTTCGGCGATAATGATATATTCAGAATAACTGCCGAAAACAATTCGGCATTTAATTGCGGAGAGCTAAGTTATTTTGAAGATAACCTGAATAAATATCATTATATAAGACCCTCCGATATGGAAAAAATGTTCAAAGAGGCAAACAGCGAAGGGAACCGTTATGAATTTATAATCAAAAATGCCTTTATATCAGCCAGCAGGCATAATGAAAGTGTTGTGCTTGTAGACGGCAGAACTACAGATACTCTTGATGTACAGTATTCAGGAGATGGCGGAGATTATATAAGCCGTTCCTACAGCGATACGGATCGTGTTACGGACAAAGCCGTTATAACAATATCACAGGATATTGAAGATGCTGACATTTACAATATAAATATTGTTTATGAAGGTGTAAATGAAAGCTATACAATAGGTAAGAATGCAGACTATTCTTCAATAGATGAAGCTCTTGATGCACTTGGATTTGTAGTAACGGAGCCCTGTACATATACGGTGCGGTATTATACGGAGGGCCTTGATGCAGGTTGTTCAAAGGAATTTAATATTTATTCCAATTTTAAGAATACATTTATGCTTCTTGTAGATGACAGAGATGAATATTACGGCAGCACAGAGGATACCTCCAGCTCGGCAGGAAATTCAATAAACGATGTATTTATAGAGCGTGCCGATAGAAACGATGTTTCGGCTTGCAAAGAGGACGGCAGCATTATCAAGAATGTGGGAATATCCGCAGGTCTTGATAATATAAAGCTCAGACCCGAAATAACTCTCCAAAAGGCAGGTACCATAGACGGAAAAACAGATCAGATGGGAAACGACTATGAGTTTAACAATGATACCGTATGGGATTATGATATAGTCATTTTCCATAACAATGACAGCGGCTATGATGATGTTATTCCCGTAACGGATTATATGGAAGGCGTATCAGCATTTCTTGCACCTGTAGAGGACAATAGGGGCGCAGAGTGGACCTCAGGCCTTCCGATATATACAAATAAGTCAGACAACAGGGATTATTATGTGCTTATGCCTGATGAAGCGGTCGGAAGCAAAAGGGAATTCAGAGGTGTTATGTTTGGCGATTATTATGCTGACAGAATTACCGTTGAAAGACTTGACAACGGCGAGATCGCCACAACTGCCAAATGGTATATCAAGGATTTCTTAGGCGCAAACTTTACCTGTGAAATAAATTACAAGGTGTATTCAGATATTGAGCTTTTGAAGTGTAGTGAAAGCTCTATGAAGCGCAAGGTATTCAACAGAGGTTGGATGGGCGACAGACCAAGCCACAGGCTTTACGATTTTAAAGGCGGATATTCCTTTGCCCTTAAATTTGACAAGAAAATAGTTACGGAGAAAGGCAGCAGACCGGCTCTTGATATACTTGACAGCGATGATTTTTCAAGGATAACAAAGGATAACCATAGTGTGACCTACAGACTGGAATTCAGAAATGAGGTCGACAATGCTCCGCAAATATTAAGGGGCAGCGACTTTTTCGATATTCTTCCCTATAATGACGGTTTCTTTGAATGGAAGTATGCAGAAAATATTTCCGTTGAATACTGTACCAACGGAGCAAATATACAAATATATAACAACAGCGCCGAAATTACTCCAAATACCGTAAGCGAAGGTTCGGAACTGTATATTGATTCAAAGGACGATGTTACAGGTACAACTCCCGATACAAAACAGCAGTATATGAGATGGAGGAACACCTTTAGCGCCAAATTCCCCGATACAAGCGCTTCTCTCTATATATATGTGACTCTTGATTTTCCGGGAGATACGCCTGAGCAATGGCAGGAATACATGGCTGCTCATGGCACAGGCTATCTTACAAACACCCTTGAAGCATGGGAATATCCCAAGTCTGTAAGCCACGAGCTTTCGGATCCGGGACTTGCATTTTTGCAGAAGGGCGTGTATGAAACAGGCAGATATACTATGTATAATGCCAATATTGATTACAGCGGAGCGACGCCAAAGCCCAGCCCCAAAACTTATTACAGAGGGCAGGACCGTTTTACCTATCAGAATGATATTGAGGCAGCAGGAACAACTCTCAGCAGAGGTATGGTTGCCTACTATACCATAATAAAAAACAGCAGCAGCACTACAAGACTGTATTTGTCTACCATATACGACCAGCTGCCCAAAGGCTTTACATTCTTTTCACTAAGAAATAACCCGGAGGTAAATCCCGGAAATAATTATAATTCATGGGCAGGCGTAGGCTGTGTTGAAAATATTAAAGATAATGTGATGGTGCATGACAGAACAAGGCAGGAGCTTGCAGTTGCCGCACCGGGTTCAAAGATAGGACTTAACGGAGATTATCCTATAGTAAAGGCAAAACGTATTGAAAGCAGAAACGGACATGTTATAATGGGCTTCGATATAGAATGCGATAAAAGTACTCCTTGTACCGGCTTCGGATATGATGCAATGAAGGATAAATATTATCTTGAACCGGGATATTATGTGCAGTATGGTTACGAATGTCTTACAGGACCCGAAAACGACAGCGAGGATACGGCAGTAAATGCCGCAGCTATGGAGCTGTACAACAGCGGAATGGAAATAGCCGTTGACAATGATACCGCAGTAAACATAAGTACGTTTAATAATATGACGCCAAATAACGATGGTGAAAGATACCTATGGGATAACAGCGAAGCCAGAAATCATGGCTTTACATCGGGAAACAACGAATCTATGTGGATAGCCTCAGATGTAACGGTATATCGTGGAAATGATATTGTGCCCGGCATTGAGAAAAAGGTGACCTCCACAGGCGCCGCCATAGATACGGGACATAGTGTTACAAAGGAGAATACCGTAACATGGACTGTAAAGGAATACAACGACGGAACAGGCATAATGGACGGATATACCTTTACCGACACTTTGGAATTTCCTCAATATTTCAAAGGTAATGTTACCTATAACAGCTACAGCAGAGATTTTCAAGCCAGAACGAGAGGCGGCAATGAAAACGGCAGACTCTCTTGGATGAATAATGATTATCTGCTTAAATTCGGCGATTGGAAAAATGTAGGCAAAGACGATATATCTGTTACTCTTACAACAAACAGAAACAATAATTTAGAATTTAATGCAGAGGATATTGAAAAGGGAACGCCAAAGGAAGGCTATTTTGATATTAAATACGGCAATAATCAGAACGCTCTTGTACGACCTGCCAGCATTGCTCTTAAGAAAAACGTAGGTAGTATGACCCTTACCATTGATTTTCCTAAGGGAGAGGGCTGGGCGATATCTCCGAACGGCTATGTGGAAATGACCGTTCAGTCAAACAACGCTACGGGCGTATACAATGCCGACCCTGCCATATATAACACAGCTGTATTAAAACCAAATGCGCCTTATGACGAAGGAGCTGTAATCAACGGTGAGGATATACGTGAAAGCGGTATAAATGCCGGTGTAAGAGCAATAGATTATATAAGCTCAGATATTTCCTCACCGACCTCATCGGAAATCGAGATCGATGATTGTAAAGGTAAAAATAACCATGCAAAAGGTAGTGAAAGCAAAAACAAGATAGTCATAAAGGACAAGAAAGAGCCTGTGGAATATACTCTTACCGTAAACAATTCTGAGGATCTGTACATGAACTGGCTTGTGCTCATAAGTAATCTTCCTGAAATAGGCGATGCCAATACGATTTCGGAAAGTATTTCAAGAGGAAGCGAATTTCTTTTGAGCCTTTATAAAGATCCTAGTTTCAGTTGTGTTGTAAAACTATCTGATGGAACAGAAATGATGATCGATCCT
>CANQBT010000051.1 GCA_947589405.1 uncultured Clostridia bacterium
CCTGCTACAAATATAGAAGAATAAGTACCGCAGACAATACCTACAGTAATAGGAAGTGCAAACTGCTTGATTGAGTCAACACCGAAAATATAAAGACAGAATACAGTAAAGAATGTAGTCAGGGAAGTAAAGAGTGAACGTGTAAGAGTCTGCTTTACAGATGTATCTATAAGAGCCTCATAATTGCTTCTGCCTATAATTCTTCTGTTTTCTCTTACTCTGTCAAATATAACTATCGTAGCATTTATAGAATAACCTAAAACGGTAAGTATAGCTGCAATAAAGTTGTTGTTCATAGGGATCCTTAACAGAGCATAGCTGCCAAGTACTATAAGAGCGTCATGGCAAAGAGCCAGAACAGCGCTGGCGCCTGTTGAGAAATCCTTGAATCTTATACTTACATATATAAGCATTGCTATGCAGGCTACTATTATTGAAAGAGCAGCAGTTCTCTTCATTTCACTACTTATGGTACCGCTTACGTCCTGAATAGTGAAGGCGTCTGCCGTAATACCGTATTCCTCAATAAACTTGTCCTGAACAGCGTTTCTTACGTCCTCATCAAGTGACTGAGTCTTTATAAGCTTAGTTGTACCCTCAAGAGATTGCAGCTGAGCAGGAGCCTGACCCGTAACCTCTTCAAATAATGCTGATACCTCATCATCTGTTGCAGGTCTGCCTAAGTCTACCTGAATTGAAGTACCGCCTGTAAACTGAATATCATAGTTAAATGCACCCTTGCCTGTAGCTGCATTGAATATCATAGAGGCAATGCCAAGTACAATAAGAACGATTGATATACCTAAATAAATAACTCTATTCTTAACAATATGCATAACATCCACCTCCTACTTTGCGCCATACAGCTTATTGTTCTGAGCACCGACGTTGCCAAGACACACAACGATAACTCTTGTAACAAAAAGCGCTGTAAACATTGAAACGATAATACCGAGAATAAGCGTCTGAGCAAATCCCTTTATAGGACCTGTACCAAGCCATAACAGGACCGCACAGGCAATAAGAGTGGTGATATTGCCGTCAAGTATAGCTGAAAGAGCCTTTGCAAAGCCGTTTCTTACAGCTGTCTTAAGAGCCTTGCCTGCATTGAGCTCTTCCTTTATTCTCTCGAATATGATAACGTTGGCATCGACTGCCATACCTATACTCAGTATGATACCTGCAACACCGGGAAGTGTAAGAGTTATACCGAAAAGACTCAGTATTACTATCATAAGAGCTGTATATATTACAAGAGCAAGGTCAGCCGCAGCGCCTAAAAGTCTGTATCTTATAAGCATGAATATAAGCACAAGTATGATACCTATAGTACCTGCCTTAACACTTGTAGAAAGTGAGTCTGCGCCAAGTCTTGCGCCTACTGCATTGTATTCAAGAGCAGTTAAATTAAATGGAAGTGAACCCGCTCTTATCTTAGAAGAAAGATCCTCTGCCTCTTCAACTGTAAAGTCGCCTGTTATAATGGCGTTACCGTCATTGATAGCTGTGTTTACGGTAGGAGCGCTAAGGAGCATATCGTCCATGTATATACCTATTCTCTTGCCTACATTGGCAGCTGTAGCTTCGGCAAACTTCTGAGCGCCTGTGCCATCGAATGCAAGAGTAACAACTACCTCACCGTTCTGAGTAGCCTTGTCGGCATCGGCAACGTTTTCGCCGTCTACAAGCACTTCGCCTGGAGTACCGTCATCGTTCATGGCTCTGAATGTAAGGTGAGCTGCTTCGCCTATTTCCTCAACAGCGGCAGCTGCATCGTCAACGCCCGGTATCTCAACTCTTATTCTTCTGTCGCCTTCCTGTGATACTTCTGCATCATAGTAGCCCTTGTATTCAACTCTGCCCTGAAGCATTGAAACAGCAGCAGCCATTTCGGCAGCTGTAGGAGTGCCTTCCTTCTCAGCCTCGTATACAATGTATACACCGCCCTTAAGGTCAAGGCCCTGCTTTATGTTCTTGTAGCTTCCGTAGCCTATACGGGGAGCAGAGGTCGTTGTTTCTGAACTTTCTTCAGCCGTTTCCCCTTCAGCGGCAGTCTCAGGCTCAACAGGAGTGCCGTCAGCATTTGTAGCCGTTTCCTGATCTGTTACTGCTTCAGTTTCGTCCTCTGCATTTGTTGCAGTTTCGTCAACAGGAACAAGATTGTACTGAGGATTTCCCTCTGCGTCTGTTACAGGCTCGCCGTTTTCATCTGTAACTATCTCGACCTGCATCTGTTGTTCTTGTGATGAATCAGCAGTCGCAGGAACATTGCCAACGCCTAAGTATGCTACTGCAACCAAAGCCGCTGCAACTACTATCACCAACAAAAGAACTAAAAAACTCTTTCCTTTCATTTGTTAGTTTCCTCCTTGTAAAATATATAAGCACATAAAGACATTATATTATTAAATACCCTGTTATGTCAACTTATTTTTAATATTTATTTGCCAATTTTGGTATATTTTACTTTTCCGACTCGGCAGCTTTTATCATGATCGCACACTCTATTCTCTTCTTCTGCATTTCGCAGCCTATCTCATAAGGCGTTATAAGATCGCCGTGAGTATTGAAGGAATTGGCGGTACAGCCGCCGCTGCAATAGAACTTCGCCCAGCATTTTTTACACTCAGGCTTGTTGTACACATTACACTTTTCAAAGGCCTTTCTTATATCGGGCCTTACAACGCCTGTGTCTACGGTACCCATTTTAAATTCCTCTCTGCCTGCAAACTGATGACAGGGATACAGGTCGCCGTTAGGCGTGACCGCCAGATATTCCGTACCTGAGCCGCAGCCCACAAGCCTTTTTGTAACACAAGGACCGCCTGTAAGGTCTATCATAAAGTGGAAGAAATTGAACCATTGACCCTTTTTGCGCCTTTCAAGTATTTCTTTGGCAAGTCTTTCGTATTCTTCAAATATAACAGGCAGATCCCCTTCCGAAATAGCGTAATCCTCAGAACTGTCTGCCACAACGGGCTCAACGGAGATCTGTCTGAAGCCCAGATCCGCCAGATGCATTACGTCCTTTCCAAAGTCAAGATTGTGCTTTGTAAACGTACCTCTTACATAATAGCCTGTCTGGTTCCTGCTTTCGGCAAGCTTCTGAAATTTAGGCACTATACTGTCATAGGAGCCTTGTCCCCCTGCTCTCACTCTCATTCTGTCATTGACCTCTTTTCTGCCGTCAATGCTCAGCACAACATTGTGCATGTTCTTATTTATATAGTCCATTATTTCATCATTTAGAAGTATACCGTTTGTGGTTATTGTAAAGCGGAAATTCTTGCCGTTTTCCTTTTCTACAGAGCGTGCGTATTCCACAATGCCCTTTACCACGTCAAAATTCATAAGAGGCTCACCGCCGAAAAAATCCACCTCCAGATTTTTTCTCTTGCCTGAAGCCTTTATAAGAAAATCTATTGCCTTCTTGCCGACATCAAGACTCATAAGCTCTCTTTTGCCATGATATTCCCCTTCCTCCGCAAAGCAATATCTGCACTTTAAATTGCAGTCGTGAGCAATATGCAGGCAAAGCGCCTTCACAACAGGCTCTCTTCTGTTTATAAGAGGTATTATATCCTCATATATATCCTCTGTGAAAAGCATTTTGCTCTCCACCAGCTCATTTATCTCATCAAGGGCTTCCGCTATCTGCTCATGGGAATATTTGTCCCTGAGCTTATCATATATTTTTTCTTCATCTGTTTTTTTGTACTGATCCAGTACGTCATATACTACCTCGTCAACTATATGCACAGCTCCGCTGTTAACATCAAGCACTATGAAATAGCCGTTCATACTGTATTTATGTATCATGGTATCACCTTTCAATTTTGGGTAAGTTATTGTTTATATGAGTACCGACCCTATCGGCAGCCCAACGCAGGCGTAATCTCAACTCAACGAAATGGTTGGGCTGCCACTTCCCCTTACGAAGGGGAAGCTTAGCTGGTTGTTTCCCAAAAGCTTTTATAGTGTTGTAAAAATTGGCATTTTTAACTAACTTAAAAAATGAGCGGTATATACACGGAAGGCGTCCCTTCAGAGAAGGTTCAGCACTTTTGCCTTCGGCAAAAGCAAACCTTCGGTTTGGCGGATAACTTCTTCCGCTGCAATGGAGCTGTCAGCGCAACCAACAACTGTAAATTAACACAGCCTTCAACTGCGCTGACTGAGAGGTCGAACTTACTGCGCTAAACAAAAATTTAACCTAACATATAACTTCACAAACAAACAGGGCTGTCCTTTGACAGCCCCGAGTTAATTATTTTACATTCTCACAAGCCTGATTAGCAACGGTGCAGGATGTCTTGCAGGCTGACTGACATGAAGTCTGGCACTCGCCGCATCCGCCCTTAGCTACAGTATTCTGAAGTAATTTGGTATTTAATGTCTTAACGTGCTTCATAATATCCTCCTTATATAACTTTAATATTGAAATCAGTATAACACAAATGGAATTTTATTGCAACCACAAGTTACTGCATTTCAGATATTATTTTCTTATTCAGCTCAACAAGTCCCTTTATATACTCCTCTGATGGACCGCCTTCCACAGTCCTTGTATTTACGCAGGTCTCAAGGCTTATGGCATCGTATATATCCTCTGTGAAAACATCGCTGACAGCCTTGTATTCCTCAAGAGTAAGGTCCTCAAGAGCTTTATTGTTATTTATACAGTAGAGCACAAGCTGACCTATTACAGCATGGGCATCTCTGAAGGGAACGCCCTGCTTCACGAGCCAGTCCGCAGCATCTGTGGCATTCATAAAGCCCTTCTTTGCCGCATTGTACATATTTTCCTTATTAACAGTCATTGTATCTACCATTCTTGTAAATACGGGTAGACACATTTTAAGGGTATCCACAGCGTCAAACACGCCCTCCTTGTCCTCCTGCATATCCTTATTGTAGGCAAGAGGTATGCCCTTCATAACGGTAAGCATAGCCATAAGGTGACCGTATACACGTCCTGTCTTTCCTCTTATAAGCTCAGCCATATCGGGATTCTTCTTCTGAGGCATAATAGATGAGCCTGTAGAATAGGCATCGTCCATTTCCACAAATTTGTATTGCTGTGAGTTCCATATTATTATTTCCTCACAGAAGCGGCTCAGATGCATCATTATAATGGAAAGAGCGCTTAAAAGCTCTATTACAAAATCCCTGTCGCTTACGCCGTCCATAGAATCCAGCGTAATGGAATCAAAACCAAGCTTTTCTGCTGTGAAATGCCTGTCCAAAGGATATGTGGTGGAAGCAAGAGCCCCCGAACCCAAAGGCATCACATTAGTCCTCTTGTAGGTATCCCCAAGCCTGTCGTAATCCCTTTTGAACATCTCAACATATGCCAGAACATGATGAGCCAAAGTGACAGGCTGTGCATTCTGCAAATGGGTATAGCCGGGCATTACAGTATCGATATTCCTTTCGGCAATATTGTTGAGCACGGTCATAAGCTCCTTTACAAGAGCCTTTATATCCTTTATCTGCTCTTTAAGGTACATTCTTATATCAAGAGCAACCTGATCATTTCTGCTTCTGCCTGTGTGGAGCCTTTTGCCTGTATCGCCTATTCTCTCTATGAGAATGGTCTCCACATTCATGTGAATATCCTCTGCCTTTTCGTCAAAAACCACTTTACCCGCTTCTATATCCGCAAGTATTTCCCTAAGGGTCTTTTGAATAAGCTCAGAGTCCTCTTCGGGAATAATACCCTGCTTTCCAAGCATGGCAGCATGGGCGATACTGCCCTCTATATCCTGTCTGTACATTCTGGAATCAAAGCTTATGGAGCTGTGAAAATGATCTGTAAAGCTGTCGGTAGACTTGGTAAAGCGTCCGCCCCAAAGTTTCATATCTTTTAACTCCTTTTTATTCATCCCAGTTGTGATATACGTTCTTTACGTCATCGTCATCGTCAAGCATATCCAGAAGTCTTGTCATCTTCTTTATATCCTCTTCATCGGTAAGCTCGGTATATGTCTGAGGTATCATAGAAATTTCTGCTTCCGCCATAGCTATGCCTGCATTTTCTATTGCTTCCCTTACAGCAGAGAAATCCTCAGGAGCGGTTATTATCTCATATCCGTCCTCTTCTGCGGAAATATCCTCTGCACCTGCTTCAATAGCTATCATTTCAAGCTCATCGGGATCAAATTCGTTGTCGTCGTTCTTTTCTATTATTATCTGTCCCTTTTCGTCAAACATAAAGCTTACGCAGCCTGTAGTGCCAAGATTGCCGCCACCCTTTGTAAAAGCGCTTCTGACATTGGCTGCGGATCTGTTCTTGTTATCCGTAAGTACCTCTACTATTACAGCAACTCCTCTTGGACCGTAGCCCTCATATGTTATCGCTTCATAATTAACGGCGTCAAGATTGCCTGCCGCCTTCTTTATACTTCTGTCAATGGTATCGTTAGGCATATTGTTGGCCTTAGCCTTAGCGATAGCATCTCTCAGTCTTGAATTGCTGTCGGGATCGGGACCTCCTGCCTTAACGGCAACAGCCAGCTCCCTTCCTATTACAGTAAATATCTTGCCCTTTGCAGCATCGTTCTTTTCTTTTTTATGCTTGATATTGGCAAATTTGGAATGTCCGCTCATATTACAAAAACCTCCGTATTTATTATCGTGTTTACGTCATAATGCTTTATTATATCACTTATCGGATATTATTTCAAGAGGTATATGCGCCAAGTCTGTTAAAGTGTCAATTAATGGAAATGCTTTATTTGACAATTTATTTATATTATAATATAATGTACATAAGAATACAATAAAATACAGAAGTAAGGAGGTATTCAGATGCAGGATAAAAAAAATAAGGAAAGCTTTACAGTCACGTTTCATCAGCATAAAAGGCTTGCCATTTGTTTTACCGTAGTGGCGATCATTTCAACAGTATATCTGAGCTTTGCGGTATCCTCCCTTTACAGATCAAAAGCAAAGGACGACAGAAGATGGGAGAACTGGCAGCACTACAACGATCCCGAAAGCATACAGCTTATAGAAGAGAGAAGCGTAAACGCAACGCCTGTAACGGTAGGTACTTATTTTGAGAACATAAGAGAAATGAATATAAAGAACTCTACATTCAGAGTAGAGCTTGTAGTATGGTTCAAATGGCAGGGAGATCCCGAGCTGGATATGGCAAACCATATAAGAGTGTACAGAGGTACTATAAACAAGTACAATATAATAGAGGAACAGCATAACGGAAATGATCACTATCAGAGAGCGCAGATGGACGTGACCATAAACGAGGGCTTTGACACCACAAGATTTCCTCTTGGCTCATATGCTCTTAAGGTATACATAGAGCCTACATACTCCATAGACAGAGTCAGGTTCATAGCCGATGAGAAAAGCGATATGAACGAGGCATATGACCTTCCCGGCTATACCCTTATGAGATATGACACGGGAATACACAATATCATATATGACACAAACTACGGCAATCCCGATATGGAGGGCAAGAAGGCCGCCAATACAGAGCACCTTACAAGACTTGAGATAACAAGAGAGGGCTTCGGTACATATGCAAAGTGCTTCATAGCTCTTATAGGTACTCTTACATGGATATTTATAGTAATGTACATAAACACATACCACAGAGTAGATCCTCTCAGCATGATACCCGCCGCTTTATTCGGTACCGTTACCAATATCACGGTAGGCGCAAGCATGCTTCCCGACACACTCGGTCTGGGACTTCTGGAGTTTGTAAATATGTGGGGCGTTATGACCATAATCGCCGGTACGGTTACGGTGATCAATGTAAACAGAATAAGAAACAAATGGGAGGACAAGCACTATGCTTCCATATTCGGACGAGTTATGTTTATTGAAATTCTTTTCTTTACATTATTAGGTCATATCATAATGCCTCTTATGGCTTGGCACCATTAATATATCCGCACTAAGGGGGAGAGAGCATGCGGCAGACAATATACAATATAATAAAGCAATCCGACGGAAGGGACAAGCTAAATAAGTTCTATGATTATTTCATATGCGCCATAGCATTTATAAGCATTATTCCGCTTATGTACAAAAGGGAATATGAAATATTCAATCTTATGGACACCGTTACGGTATATATACTTTTTGCAGACTATGTATTCAGGTGGATGACCTATGACATGAGGATAAAAAAAGGGAATATAAGCTTTGTGATATATCCCTTTACACCCTATGCTCTTCTTGACCTGCTCTCACTTCTTCCTTCTCTGGGAATGGTGAGCCAGAGCTTCAGAGTGCTGAGAATGCTGAGAATATTCAAGATACTCCGCTATTCCAAGAGCTTCAACTATATACTCCACGCCTTTGAAAAGGAGAAAAATACTCTTTCTTCGGTACTTATACTGGCGCTTGGATATATATTCGTGTCCGCTCTTGTTATGTTCTCATATGAGCCCGAGACCTTCAGCGATTTCTTTGCGGCTCTCTACTGGGCTACCACAGCCCTTACTACAGTAGGCTACGGCGATGTATATCCCAAAACCGATGTAGGCAGACTCATAAGTATGATCTCATCTCTTTTCGGAATAGCCGTTATAGCTCTTCCTGCCGGTATAATTACCGCCAGCTTTGTAGACGAGATAAATGAAGAAAAGGAACAGACGGCTGCTTCCGGTGAAAACGACGATGATGAGCACTCTAAAATAGACCGCATTATCGAAAAGAGAATGGAGGCTGATAAGGATGAATAACAAATGGCGTTATTTTATTATTATGCTTCTGGGCGCTGTTATGAACGAGGGTCTCAGCATTATTGCCGCACCCTATCCCGTATGGCTGGACGTAAGCGGTACTGCTCTTGCGGCTCTTGTGCTGGAGCCGGCAGCAGGACTTATAGTAGGTCTTGTAAATAATTTTATAATAGCTTTTTTCAGATATGACCAGACTACGCTTATATATTACTGCGTAAGCGCCGCTGTTGCCGTTATAGTAGGCAATCTCGTAAAGAACAAGGAAGGAAAAATAACCGTAAAGGGCGTAATTTATGCTATTTTGCTTGTAATAGCGGCATCTACTGTCCTTTCCTCCACTCTTACGATATGGCAAAGCGGCGGTGTTTCCAATGCGGAATTTGAGCTTGTGAAATTCAACGCCTTTGTAGCCAAAGGCATGCACCCATATGCTGCGTGTATACTTACTACATTTATAATAAAGATATACGATACTTTGGCAACTGCCGTTATTGTAGGCATTATATATGCCATACTGCCTAAGAAGCTTAAATATAATATGCAAAAATAAGAATTGCCGCATTAGAATACTAATGCGGCAGTTTATTTTTGTGAGGTTCGACCCTATTTGCTTTATATCGACCCTTCCACCATTTCAAACAACTGTTTGAAACCCCCTCCCCCTGGCTGCTTGGGCGAGCAGTAAAGCGTAAGCTTTACGACCAGCCTCTGACGCCCTACGGGCTAGGGGAGGCTAGATAGATGAGGAGAAAGTACGCCTTAGGTTAATGTACCTCAATTATATTAATAATGCTGAAAAGCTGGTATTTATAACTAACTAAGAAAGTGGGATATGCGCACACGTAAGCCGTCCCTTAGCCCTTCAGGGCGTAAGGGAAGGTGTCCGCCCAACCACTTCTTTACAACATCATTTCATTAGACTTGGGCGGACGGAAGGGTCAATTTAATTGTAAACGACCTCTCAAACCCCTTTACACAACAGCCCCTAAATCAATATTCAGGTTCTATAAGTCCGTATGCACCGTCTTTTCTCTTATACACAACGCATATCTCATCGCTCTGAGCATCTCTGAATACGAAAAAGCTGTGTCCCATCATTTCCATTTCCATACAAGCTTCCTCAGCATCCATAGGCTTTACAAAAAATCTCTTATTCTTTACTATCTTAATATCATCATCTTCGTCATACTCATCATCTGCAAAGGCAATAGCGTTAAGCTCATCTGCAAAGGCAGTACTTCTCTTTGCCTTGTCATTAAGCTTGTTTTTATATTTGACCATCTGTCTTTCCAGAATATCAACGGCTTCGTCAAGGGCTGCCATAAGGTCGTCCTTTACGACCTCAGCCTTTATAATTCTTTTATTAGGAAGGTTTATTGTAACATCTACCTTCTTATCAAGCTTTACGTCACTAAGTACGATATTTGCTTCTGAATCCTGAGGAAAGAGCTTTGCGACTCTGTCGATCTTTCCAATAATTTTATTCTGGAAATTTTCAGTTACATCAATGTTTCTGCCAATAAATGAATAACGCATAAAATCAGCTCCTTTGTTCTGAAACTCACAGAGTTTCTTATTATACTTATTTAATTCTTTATCTGTTAGAGATTTCCTTTATTTTTGTCAAGTACAAATTTTTGTTGCCAAAAATTTTACAAAAAAATTTCACAAAATTTTCAAACCCTCTTGAATAAAAGGTTTTAGAATTTTATTGTATAAGCGTTTTTTTGTGGATAAATCCACGAGTTTTCATTTTTTATTTGTGGAAAAGTCGGATAACTCTGTGAATAACCATTTTTAGCCCCTTTCGGAAGGAAAAATTTACTCCTGTTATCCACAAATATTTTTTGTTGTCATTAAATATATTTTGTTTATTTTATTAAGTAAATATATTTTTCGCCATAATTTTTTAAATTTTGTGCAGAATATACAAAAGGAGATACCGCATTATCTCAATACGTTATCTCCCCTTATCATACTATTCGTCAAGCTCCTCGATCTCATACTCTCCGTCGTCAAGCTCCTCGTCAAGCAAAGCCATAAAAGCTGACTCCACAATATCAAATTCCTCATCGGTTTCGATATTCTTCAGCTCGAACCCTTCCTCGCCGTCATTTTCCACATATTCGTATATATAAGCTTCCTCACCGTCATCGGGAACAAGGGCTATGTATTCCTTACCCTCTATTTCCTCTACCTCAAATATTCCCACAACAGCGCATCTCACCTCTGTATCGTCCTCCAGCTTGAGAGTCATATACTGGACGTGGTCATAACCGCAGTCACATTCTTCATCGTGGCTGTGAACATGCTCATAGTTGTTGTTTTCACCCATAATAGTTACCTCCTTTAATACCCTTAAAATACCTTGCTACTGTTTTATTATAGCATAATATACATGCAAAACACAACCTGTTATGCATTTATTTTTTTAGTTATCGTCCATATTTTTTCTTATTTTTTTCGTCATTATCTTTACAATCAGAAGCCCTACTCCTGCCGTAACGGCAAGTATCATAAAAAACTCTGCGGCATATCTTATTTCTATACCCATAGCTCTTAGCCTTATGAAGTACAGCAGAGCCAAAACAGCTATAAGAAATACGCATAAAGCATATATTTTTTTCATATGATCACCTCGTTTGAGCAGAATATATGAGAGCATTGCATATGGCAGCTGCCAGATTGCTGCCGCCCTTGCGCCCTCTTGCAGTAATTAGAGGGACCTTGCATTTCATTATAAGCTCCTTTGATTCGGCTGCATTGACAAAGCCTACCGGTACTCCTATAACAAGAGCAGGCTCTATTCGTCCCTGTTCTATAAGCTCATTAAGGCGTATAAGGGCAGTAGGCGCATTGCCTATGGCTATTATATACTCTCCCTTAAGCTCAGCAGCCCTTTCCATAGCGGCAGCAGCCCTTGTGATGCCCTTTTTCTCGGCTGCTTTTGCAACACCTTCATCTGCCATAAAGCAAAGGACCTGACCGCCGAATGCAGAAAGTATTTTTTTATTTATGCCGGCTTTCGCCATGTTTGTATCGGTTATTATGGAAGCGCCTCTTTTTATGGCTTCTATGCCAAGCTTTACTGCGTCCTTTGAAAAATACATATTTTCGGCATAGTCAAAGTCCGCCGTAGTATGTATGGCTCTTTTTACAACAGCCTTATTCTCATTGGGTATATTCTTTAAAAGCTCTCTTTCTATTATTTCCATGCTTGTCTTTTCTATATCCTCAGGCGCAACATGCCTTACCGTATCTTCCCTTTTATTTTCAAGAAGCTCATATATAGCCGACATATCCATATTACGCCTTATCATATCGGCAAGAATATCATACTGTCCTTCTCTGTATTGTCTGCGGCTTTCGGAAGAAATATCCATATCGATACCGTTTATTTTACATATGTATTCAATAAACCTTCGGCAAAAATCTCCCTCGTCAAATATACCGTGTACATATGTGCCTATTACATTTCCCGAAACACAGCCCCCTCTGCTGTCAAACGCCCTTTTGCCTTCGGTGCTTCCATGATGTATTTCATAGCCTTCAAATTCAGCATTTATAAGGGGCTCCCACAGTATTTTACCCTTTACACGCTTTCTTACCTTTTCCTTTTCTATCACGGTACTTACAGGCAAAAGTCCTATGCCCTTTATATCTCCTTCTTCTCTGTCAGATATGTGCTCTCCCAATATCTGATAGCCTCCGCATATACCCATTACAACGGTATTTCTCTGAGCAAGCCGCTGTATCGAAGCGTCAAAGCCCTTTTCTCTAAGCCATTTCATATCGGATACGGTATTCTTGGTACCCGGAATAATGAGCACATGAGGTGTGCCAAGCCTGTCGGGAGAGCTGACATAGCGCAGTCCGTATTTTTCAAGAGGTATAAAATCCGTAAAGTTTGAAATTTTAGGCAGCTTTATAACGGCTATATCCACAATGCCCTTGTTTTCAGAGCCAAATCTCTCCGAAAGACTGTCCTCGTCATCTATATCCACATTTATATAGGGCAGCACTCCCACAATTTTTTTACCGCATTTTGCCTCAAGCATATCAAGACCATTTTCCAGTATGGCTCTGTCACCTCTGAATTTGTTTATAACAAGGCCCTTTATCCTATCTCTTTCAGAAGGTGAAAGCAGCTGTACCGTACCATAGAGCTGTGCAAAAACGCCGCCTCTGTCTATATCCCCCAGAAGTATTACGGGAGCGTCTGTCATTTCGGCAAGCCCCATATTCACAATGTCGTTTTCCTTTAGATTTATTTCCGCAGGAGAACCTGCGCCCTCTATAACTATAATGTCATATTCCTCGCTCAGCCTTTTAAATGCCTTCATTATATCCTCCCTTAAGGAGGGCTTGAACTTAAAATACTCTGCGGCAGGCATATTTCCTATAGGCACTCCGTTTACTATGACCTGAGAGCCTGTGTCCGAATTGGGCTTGAGAAGTATAGGGTTCATATACACGCTTGGCTCTATTCCTGCGGCTTCCGCCTGTACAGCCTGAGCACGTCCTATTTCAAGACCGTCCGCCGTAATATAGGAATTGAGAGCCATATTCTGAGATTTAAAGGGAGCCGCCTTATGACCGTCCTGTCTGAAAACTCTCAGAAGTCCTGCTGTCACAAGGCTTTTGCCTACGCCTGACATGGTTCCCTGTATCATTATTACCTTAGCCATAATATCACCAGCC
>CANQBT010000052.1 GCA_947589405.1 uncultured Clostridia bacterium
CCCTTGACAGGTCTTTCCCTTATTACATCAGACTTCTTGGCAGCTGCTATAACTGCGCCTATTTCCATTCTTTTGGCAACATAGCCCTCATCATATATTTCAGCGACCTGTCCTGTTGCAAGTCCTATCTGGTTGCCATATGAGCTGTAGCCATGAGCAGCTGAACGCACAAGCTTGGATTGAGGAAGCTTGCCCTGAAGAGTAGCGCTTACGGGAACCGTAGGATCTCCTGCGCCTGTCACTCTCATAGCCTGATACACATAGCTTCTGCCTGACAGCGGATCTCTTATACAGCCGCCTATACATGTAGCAGCGCCGCCGAATGGCTCTATTTCCGTTGGGTGATTATGGGTTTCGTTCTTGAACATAATGAGGTAGTCCTCATATTTTCCGTCTATATCCACAGGAACTACTATACTGCAAGCATTTATTTCCTCTGATTCGTCAAAGTTATCAAGCTTACCCTGCTTTTTAAGGGCTCTCATTCCTATAACGGCTATATCCATAAGACATTGAGGCTTGTTTTCTCTTCCCAATTCCTTCCTAAGATCCAGATAAGTCTTATAGGCATCGCTAATTACCTTCTTATATTCGCTGTCCTCTATTTTCACATCGGTAATATTTGTTGCAAATGTCGTGTGTCTGCAATGGTCAGACCAGTATGTATCTATTACTCTTATTTCCGTAATGCTGGGATCTCTCTTTTCCGTATTCTTGAAATAATCCTGACAGAAAATAATATCTGCGTCGCTCATAGCAAGTCCAAGCTCTGCTCTTAATGCCTTAAGCTCGTCCTCGCTTTTGTCAATAAATCCTGTTACGGTTTCTACACTATGGGGAATATTAAGCTTCATTCTGAGAGTTTCGGGCTTATCCATAGAAGCTTCTCTTGAATCAACGGGATTTATACAGTAATGCTTTATTTTTTCAATATCCTCAGCCATAAGTTTTCCTTTGAGCACAAATATCTTGGCTGCGGCAATAACGGCGTTGTCGTCGCCTGATACTATCTGAACGCATTGCATTGCGGAATCCGCTCTTTGGTCATACTGTCCCGGAAGATATTCCATGCCAAATACATACTCGTCCTCTGCAACATCAAAGCTTTCCATATACACGTTGTCAACAGGGGGTTCTGAGAATATTGTAGTCTTTGCCGCCTCAAAGGCTTCTTCGGAAATATCCTCAACATCGTATCTGTACAGTATTCTTAAGCCCTCTAAAGCGCTTATTTCCAGATTTTCCTTAACATCAGCATAAAGCTGACCTGCTTCAATATCACAGCCCTTTTTCTTTTCTACATAAATTCTTTTAATAGCCATAATATCTTCCTTTCTATTTTTTATCGTTTTCCAAAAAGCCTTCAAGTCTCATTTTCTTATATTGAGAAAAGCTTCCGTTATCAATGGCGTTTCTTATTTCTTCCATCATGTTGTTGAAGAAATACAGATTGTGAATAACGCAGAGCCTCATTGCCAGCATTTCCTTAGCCTTGAATAAATGCCTTATATAAGCTTTAGTATATTTTTGGCATGTGGGACAATGGCAGTCCTCTGCAATGGGAGTATCGTCCAGCTCGTACTTTGCATTGTTCAGATTAAGCTTTCCTCTGTTTGTATATACATTGGCATGTCTGCCATTGCGTGCCGGCAGCACACAGTCGAAAAAGTCGATACCTCTTTCAACAGCCTCCAGTATATTGGCAGGAGTGCCTACGCCCATAAGATATGTGGGCTTGTCCTGAGGCAGATACGGCACAACATTTTCAATGATCTCATACATCTGCTCATGGCTTTCGCCTACGGCTAAACCACCTATGGCATAGCCGGGCAGATCAAATTCGCTTATCCTCTTTGCATGGTCAATGCGTATATCCTTGTATATACCGCCTTGATTTATGCCGAATAAAAGCTGCTCTTTATTAATGGTATTCTCCATAGAGTTAAGCTCGTTCAGCTTGTTTATACACCTTTCAAGCCACCTTGTAGTCCTCTCTACAGAGTTCAGCATATATTTTCTTTCCGAAAGCGCAGGAGGACATTCGTCAAAAGCCATAGCTATGGTAGAGCCTAAATTGGACTGTATAGTCATGCTCTCCTCAGGTCCCATAAATATCTTATGTCCGTCTATGTGCGAATTGAAATATACGCCTTCCTCTTTTATATTTCTGAGTGCAGCCAGTGAAAAAACCTGAAAACCTCCCGAATCTGTAAGTATAGGCTTGTCCCATACCATAAATTTATGAAGTCCTCCAAGCTGTTTAACGACCTTGTCTCCGGGTCTTAAATGAAGATGATAGGTATTGGAAAGCTCTACCTGACACTTGATATTATTCAGATCCTCAGTAGATACGGCGCCTTTTATGGCGGCAGCTGTACCTACATTCATAAACACAGGAGTCTGTATTGTGCCATGTACGGTCCTAAAAGCACCACGCTTTGCCATACCCTCTGTTTTAAGTAATTTATACATATTTTACCTCAATTTTATTAATATAAAACAGTATACTACAAATTTATTGCATAATCAATAATAATTTGCATTGCAAGACGGCTTAAATTAATATATACTATAATTAATAACAGGATAGGAGAACGAGTATGGATAAATATATTATACAATTAACATGTGCCTTCGGACTGGAAGCAGTCGTCAGAAGAGAAGCAGAAAGACTTGGCTTTGAAAAAATATCTGTTTCGGACGGCTGTGTAGAGTTTGTAGGCGATCTTAATGATATAGCAAAGGCCAATATAGGATTAAGGGCGGCAGATAAGGTGCTTATTGTTGTAGGCAAGTTTTATACTTTGACATTTGATATGCTTTTCAATCTGACCTATGAGATGCCATGGACAGACTTTTTACCAAAGGACGCCAATTTCATTGTTACAGGCAAATCCTATAAATCCACTTTGTCAAGCGTACCCGCATGTCAGTCAATAGTTGAAAAAGCAATTATTAAAAAGCTACAGACAAAATACAATATAAGCCGCTTTCCCAAAACAGGAGCAAAATATATAATACAAGTGGCTCTGTTAAGGAATACCGTAACAATAACGCTTAATACATCGGGACCGTCGCTGCATAAAAGAGGCTATCGTCGTGGACAGGTAATGGCACCCTTGAAGGAAACGATGGCAGCGGCGCTTATTGAACTGAGCTGTTGGAGAAAGGACAGAATATTTCTGGATCCCTGCTGCGGTTCAGGCACTATTCCCATTGAAGCCGCTATGATAGGCAGAAATATTTCTCCCGGAATTATGAGGAGATTTGCAGCCGAAAGCTGGGATTTTATACCGTCGGAGGTATGGAAAAAGGCAAGGAAAGAAGCCTATGCTACACCCCTTAAAATATACGGCTCTGATATAAACAGCCATGCAATTGAAATTTCAAAGGCAAATGCCGAAAATGCCGGAGTTGACGACTGCATAGAGTTTGAATGTATACCCTTCAATAAGCTGAAACTCAAGGGTGGCTACGGCATATGCATAGCCAATCCGCCCTATGCTGAAAGAATGGGGAATTTAGACGATGTTGAAAGACTTTACAGAGATATGGGCAATCTTTTCAGAAATAACGATACCTGGTCAGCATATTTTATTACATCTCATGAGAGATTTGAAAAGCTTTACGGTAAAAAAGCCGATAAAAAGAGAAAGCTTTTCAACGGAAATGTAAAGACAGATTATTATCAGTATTTTGGGAAAAACCCGCCTAAGAAATAATAGATTTGAGCAGATATACATTGATTGCCCTAGAGTCAAAATATTATCCCATAAGCAAAGATCTACATATAAAAAACAAAGCTGCTGCATTAATATCTTTTATGCTCATAGATAATAATGCAGCAGCTCTTTTTTCAAAATTGCTTGATATAAAGGATATTGCCCTGCTGAAATTGTCTGAATTGCTGTTATTCTTCAAAAAGAGCCTTTGCAAAGCTTTTCGGATCAAAGGGCTGTAGATCGTCTATTCCTTCCCCTACGCCTACAAAGCGCACAGGTATATTCATTTCATTTTTTATAGCTATAACAATACCGCTCTTAGCCGTACCGTCAAGCTTTGTAAGTACGATACCGCTTATATTGGCTGTTTCTTTAAAAAGCTTTGCCTGCTGTATGGCGTTTTGTCCTGTTGTAGCGTCAAGCACAAGAAATACCTCTGTATGAGCCATAGGATATTCTCTTTCTATTATTCCGGCAATTTTTTTAAGCTCATTCATAAGATTTTTCTTATTGTGAAGTCTGCCTGCCGTATCGCATATAAGTAAGTCTGTTTTTCTTGCCTTTGCAGCCTGTACGGCGTCAAATACAACCGCAGCGGGATCGGAATTTTCCTGATGCTTTATAACATCGCAGCTGTTTCTGTCACCCCATATCTGGAGTTGATCTATAGCGGCGGCTCTGAATGTATCTGCCGCTGCCAGAAGTACGGACTTTCCTTCGCTTATATAGTTATGGGCAAGCTTTCCTATAGTTGTGGTCTTGCCTACGCCGTTTACTCCTATTACAAGAATTACCGATGGTGACGGAAGCTCAAGAGATTCCTCGTCTTTTTCAAGTATTTCCGAAATAATATCGGAAATAGCGCCCTTTATATCGGAAACATCCGTGATCCTTTCGCTTTTTACCTTATCTCTGAGCTGTTCTATAATATATACGGAGGTTTCAACGCCAATATCGGACATGATAAGAGTTTCCTCCAACTCTTCAAAAAGGTCCTCATCAACTTTTACAAAGGACTTAAGTACATTGTCAACTCCTGACATAATGTTATCTCTTGTCTTTGCAAGACCTGCCTTTATTTTTGAAAAGAATCTCTGCTTGGGCTTATCCTCCTGAACCTCTTCGTCATCGTCATTTACGGAAGCTTCTTCGAATAACTCTTCCTCAATAGTTTCTTCCTCAATAATTTCTTCCTCAGTATTTTCAGGTTCCTTATACTCTTGGACTGTTTCCGTATCTTGAGGCTCTTCGTTTTCTTCAGGGCTTTCGGTTTCCTCTGTTACCTCGATACTTTCAGATTCGGTTTCGGTCGGATCGATATTATTTTTCTTTTTAAGAAAATCAAACAATGCCATCAAATGACACTCCTTTCATTGAATTTAACCGATACAAGCTTTGAAATACCTTGCTCCTGCATTGTAACGCCATACAAAATATCAGCCGCCTCCATAGTACCCTTTCTGTGAGTTATGACAACAAACTGTGTATCGTCTGTGAAATTTTTAAGATATTCCGCATATCTTACTACATTTGCATCGTCAAGAGCGGCTTCTATTTCGTCAAGTATACAGAACGGTGAAGGCTTCATTTTAAGTATGGCAAATAAAAGCGCAATGGCAGTAAGGGCTTTCTCACCGCCTGAAAGAGCCATCATATTCTTGAGAGCCTTGCCCGGCGGCTGCGCAGCTATTTCAATACCGCAGTTAAGTATATCCTTATCATCGCTTAGCTTCAGCTCCGCCACACCTCCGCCGAACATTTCCGCAAAGGTGCTGCTGAAATTTTTGCTTATAACGGCAAACTGTTCATTAAACTGTTTTTCCATCATTGAATTCAGATCATCAATGATCTCAACAAGCTTTTTTTCTGTTTCAAGAATATCATCTCTGTTCTTTTTGAGGAAATTATATCTTTCCCTTACATCGGATTATTCTTCAACAGCATTCAGATTAACATTACCAAGAGCCTTTATCTGATTTTTAAGCCTCTTTTCTTCATTTTTCAGCTCTGTATCGGACAATTCAAGCCTTTCGGCAGCTCTTGCGGTAACATATGTAATTTCATACTCCTCCCACATTGAGTCATAAAGAGTCCTGCTCTTTTCGTCAACGTTGGTCTTGCGCAGCTCCAGTCTGTCAAGCTCCTTTTCAAGAGCGGTTTTTGTTTCAAACTGCTTTTTTATGCTTTCTTCCAGTTCATCAAGAGAGCCGCTTGTATCGGATTTGTTTTTATAAAGCTCTTCCTGTGTATCAAAGAGCTTTTCGTATTCAAGCTTTACATTCTCGGTTTTATTTCTAAGCTCGACCATTTCGTTTTGCTTTTTATCTATTTCGCTGTTAAGCTGAGAAATATTTTCTTCACCTTCGGTCAAAGCTGCCCTTACGGTCTCTATTTCGCCGTTTAATCTTTCTACGTCGCTGTTGAGAGTATATATATCGTTTTCAAGCTGATTAAGCTCCACTCGCATTGCGGATATTTCCTCATTGCTGGCTTCCCGTATATCTCTGTCTGACTGTATAAGACTTTGAAATTCATTGAGCTTTTCGTTTAAATCATTTATTTCATCATTTATCTCATTTAATGAAAGCTCCAGCTTGCTTTTAGCTTCAATACCGTTCTTGATTGTAAGCTCCAGTTCTGATATTTCTTTTTCGGCATCATTAAGTCTTAATGTTATATCCTCAGCATATTCCCTAGCCTGATCGATCTTGGCGGAAGCTTCGGTTTTTCTTATTGCAATATCCTGAAGCTCTTCCTTAGCTTCATTTATCTTATAATCAAGGTTTTCACAAATTTCAGATATTTTTTCCACATCGGCGTTTGTGGAGGCCTGTTCTTCATAAAGGGATTTAAGCTCTTCCCTAAGCTCTGATATTTCTCTGCCTCTTGAAAAAACAGAAGCAGTCTTTCTGCGCATAGAACCGCCTGTCATAGAACCTCCTACATTAATAAGTTCTCCTTCAAGAGTAACTATCTTATAGGAATACTTTGTTTTTCCGGCAAGGGCAACAGCGCTGTCTATATTTTCGGCAACAATAACTCTTTCCAGAAGGAATGACATGACGTTCTCATATTCCTGAGAATAGCTTATAAGCTCTTTGGCTATTCCTATAACACCGTTTTCTTTTATTATATTGTACTTTTCGCTGCCGAGAGTCTTGGGTCTTACAGCAGTCATAGGAAGGAATGTAGCCCTGCCCTTATTTGTTTTTTTAAGGTAATTAATAGCTTTTTTAACATCTTCTTCGGTTCTGGCTATGATATTCTGTACAGCTGAGCCTAACGCCACTTCAATTGCCGTTTCATATTTGCTTTCCAAATTTATGACTTCGCCTACAGCTCCGCATATTCCTTTGAAATCGCTGTTTTTGCTGTCTCTGCATGCAAGTACCGCTTTAACGCCCTCATAATATCCTTCATAGCTTTTTTCAAGCTCTGAAAGTATACGGAGTCTTGAATTTTTTTCCTGTATCGCCTTATTTACAGAAGCCTGTCTTTCCCTTGCTTTATCGGCATTTGTAAGCAAGTTATTGTACTGCTCTGTCATTTTATCAATATTTTCTGTATTCAGTCTATATTCCTTTTCCGCTCTTTCCATTTCCTTAGCGGCTTCTGAAATAGCGGCATTTCTTTCTTCAGACTGTACCCTGAGTCCGCTTATATTTTCCTCAGCCTGGACTTTTCGTATATTGAGCTGTGACAGCATTGCTTCGGCCTTGCTTATTTCATTTTTGACATCTGTAGCCTTGTTCATCTGAGCTATAACGTCTGAGTTGTATTTGTTAAGAAGATCTTCTCTTTCGCTTACCTGTGAACTCAGCTCTGAGAATACAAGCATTTTATCCTCATATGCCTTTTTCTTTTGTTGGAGCTCTGCCTTTTTAGCGTCAATTTCGGTTTTTGCTTCAGCGGCGATCTTTTCCTTTTCGTCAATAGCCCTACTTCCGCTTTCCCTTTCTTTTGAGATACGCTCAATATTTTCCTCAAGATGTGATATGGACTGTTCGCAAAGCTTTATATCATTTTCATACTGTTCTCTTTCAGAACGTTTATTGCCTATATTTTCGGCAACGGCTTCAAGCTCTTTTTCCAGCTCGGATATTTTATTCTTGATTTCGATTTTTTTATCGTTTAATTTTTTTTCATTTTTGTTTTCTGTTTCTATATCAGAATCAAGTATCTGTATCTGCTTTTCTATTTCTTTTATTTCATTTTCAAACTTAACCGCATCTCTTACAAAAATATTTATTTTTACAAGCTTCATTCTGTCGGCAAGCACAATATATTTTTTTGCCTTTTCAGCCTGTATTTCAAGAGGACCCACCTGTTTTTCCAACTCGTCTATAATATCGTTTATCCTTACAAGGTTATCTCTTTCCTTATCAAGCTTGTTTGAAGCTTCTGCACATCTTGTCCTGTACTTTACAATACCTGCCGCTTCTTCAAAGAGATGTCTCCTGTCTTCGGATTTAGTTGAAAGTATCTCATCGATCCTGCCCTGTCCTACTATTGAATATCCCTCTTTACCGACGCCTGTATCCATAAAAAGCTCAAGAATATCCTTTGCACGGCACTTTGTTCCGTTCATTATATAATCGCTTTCGCCTGAACGGTATACCCTTCTTGTAACGGTAACCTCGCTGAAATCTATATTCAGCTTTTTGTCGGAATTGTCCATTACAAGAGAGACCTCTGCAAATCCCAGAGGTTTTCTGTTGGCGGTACCGTTAAAAATAACGTCCTCCATTTTGTTGCCCCTCAGGTTTTTAGCGCTTTTCTCACCAAGCACCCAGCGAACGGCATCGGCTATATTGCTTTTGCCGCTTCCGTTAGGACCTACTACAGCTGTTATTCCTTTGTTAAATTCAAGTTTTATTTTTTCGGGAAAGGACTTAAAGCCCTGAAGCTCAATTCTTTTAAGATACATGATTCATTTCTCCATAAGTAAAAAATTACAAGCATAACAATTATACCATAACCGAATATAAATTTCCACTAAAAAATTAAACAGCAAAAAACTCGCTTTGTCAAAGCATTGCCGTAATCATATCAACACAGCAAAGCGTCTTTATCGTCTATGTTAGTTTTGCATTTATGGTAAATCGTTATTTTATTGACTTAAATGAATAGGTCAAGTAATTATATTTAATTTATAAAAAAAACTAAATATATTATTTATTTAGGTGGACAAACTTAATTAAATATGGTAATATAAAATCAGGTTTAATTATATTAAAGATACTACGGTATAATGCTATTTATAAAGGATGGTGTGTACATATGGATAATATAGATATTAAAATATTGGATATGCTTCAAAAAAATGCCAGAACACCTTTGAAGGCAATTGCGGAAAGTGTATTTTTGTCATCGCCTGCTGTATCTACAAGAATAGAGCATCTTGAAAAGCAAGGCATAATAAAGGCATATACATCTATCGTGGATAAGGAAAAGCTTGGTTATCATATCACCGCTTTTATCAATCTTGAAATGGAGCCTACTCAGAAGCAGGAATTTTATCCCTTTGTGACAGATATTCCCAACGTACTGGAATGTAATTGCGTTACGGGTGAATACAGCATGCTTTTGAAGGTCGCCTTCAAGAGTACTGTGGAGTTGGATTCCTTCATAGGCAAGCTCCAGAAATTTGGCAAAACAAGTACGCAAATCGTTTTCTCAACGCCGGTTGAATCAAGAGGAATAAAAATAACTGAGGAGTAGTCTTATGTCTGTTAAATTATTTACAGACAGTTCGGCTGATATTTCTTACGAACTGTCGAAAAAGCACGATATTACAATAATCCCTCTGTATATTTCCTTTGACAATGAAAAATATTACAGAGAAAATATAGATATATCACCGAAGGAATTTTATAATAAACTGTGCGAGCCGAATGCTGCACCCAAGACATCATGTCCGCCTGTTGCAGATTATATTTCGGCATTTGAAAAGGAATTGAAAAACAATAACGATATAGTATGCGTTTGTATCTCCTCAAAGCTGAGTACATCATATCAATGCGCTTTAAGCGCTGCGGAAGTGCTTATGGAAAAATACAGCAATAAAATAATTGTAATCGATTCCATAGGCGCCACAGGCTCACAGGCTTTACTTGTGTTGGAAATAGCCAAAATGATAGAGGACGGTCTGTTCCTTGATGCCATATATGATAAAGCGGAAGAGCTGAAATATACCGGCGGTATATTGTTTACACTTGACGATCTTTCTTTTCTTCAAAGAGGAGGTCGTATCGGAAAGGCTGCTGCCCTTCTCGGCACTATACTCAATATTAAGCCCATACTTAAAGTGGAAAACGGTGAAGTAGTGCCGATAGGTAAAATACGTGGCAGGAAAAAAGCTGTGGAAGAAGTACTTGATCAATTCAACGGCATTATTGCCGACAGGTCTGAGTACAGCATATGCGCACTTAAATTCCGTCAAAGCGAAAACGCTGAGGATCTGGCGGTACTTCTTGATGATAAAGACATTATAAATATATATCTCGGTGCAGCCATAGGCTGTCACACAGGTCCTACTCCCGTAGGGATAGCATTTATAAAAAAATACAGATGATATATGATCTATCAATGTCATACTGCCTGATACTCAGCATTTATGTACATTTATTTATTCATGAGCCTGATTGTCCACATATTTTGCCTTGTATTTGGAAAAGGCAAAACGCTGTGAATGATAAAGTCCGTAATAGCCCGAAAGCATATAGCTTATGGCTATTGCCAGCAGATAATATGGCAAACCATCCATTCCAAAAAGCTCAAGAGCTATTATAAGCGATGATAAAGGACAGTTGGTCACACCGCAGAAAAGCGATACCATGCCTATTGAAGCGCAAAGAGACGGTGACAGACCCGCTATGTGTCCGAAGGTACAGCCAAGCGTAGCCCCAATGAAAAAGGAGGGCACTATTTCACCGCCTTTGAAGCCGCAGCCCAGCGTGACTGCGGTAAAAAGCATCTTGAGTATAAAAGCATAAGGTACAGCTTCCCCATCTATTGCCCTTTCTATTATTTCCGCTCCCGTACCGCTGTATTCCCTTGTTCTTATAAGAACAGTAAATATCACTATCAAAGTACCGCCTACAAATACTCTTATGTAAGGATTTGTAAAAGATTTTTTGAAAAAGCTGCTTGTCTTATGTAAAAGTATGCAGAATAAAACACTAACTCCTGCACAGATGCAGGCAAGAAAAATAGTTGCTATAGCTGTGTTGGGAGAAAAATCCACTACATTCTGTACAATATAATGCTCGGGAGAATTTCCCAGCCTGACAGCTACGGCACTTGCCATAAGGGCTGATATTGTACAGGGGACCAATGCGGAATAGTACATGGTACCTACATTTATTACTTCCATTGCAAATATAGTAGCCGCTACAGGCGTACCGAATACAGCTGAAAATGCGGCGCTCATACCTGACATTATAAATATTCGTCTGTCATAGTTATTGAAATTAAAAAGAGTCCCCAAAAATTCAGATGTACCTGCGCCTATCTGGAGTGCAGCGCCTTCTCTGCCCGAAGAACCTCCGAAAAGATGGGTTATGATAGTCGCCATAAATATAAGCGGCGTCATTCTCATAGGTATGCTTCTGTCCGACTGTATGGACTCAAGCACAAGGTTTGTTCCCTCATCGTTTTTATAGTCCATAAGCTGATACAATCCAACTATTATAAGACCTGCCACAGGCAGAAGAAATATCATAACAGGGTGTCCTTCTCTGTAGGCTATGCCCTTTCTCAGAAGAAATGTAAACAGCGCACATACTATGCCCAGCACGATACCGGTATATATGGAGAACATTACCCATTTAAAGAGCTTGCCAAGTCTGTCCAGCACATGAAGAAAAATTCCACGTATCTGTTCGATCATTGTAATTACCTCTATTCATTACAGTTCAATAAAATGTTTCATTATTTCGTGTCCTGTTCCGATGAAATTACCGCTGCCTTTTGCACCCTTTTCATTAAATATGCCGCCCTTATCGGGAGTACTTTTTTTATACATAAGGAACGGTACAGGGTCGTTTGTATGAGTCCTTACGCTGAGAGGCGTTGCGTGATCGGGAAGTATCATTACCTTGTAGTCGTCATACTTGTCAAGAGCCTTAAGCACAGGTCCCAGTATTTCTTTATCTATTATCTCAAGGGATCTTTTTTTATTTTCTATTTCATGTCTGTGTCCGCATTCATCAGGGGCTTCTACGTGTATATACACAAGCTCGCTGCCTTTCTCAAACTCCTTTACGGCTGCTTCGGCTTTTCCCTTGAAATTAGTATCCATATAGCCTGTAGCGCCATCTACCTTTACAACGTTCATGCCTGAGAACTTGCCTATGCCTTTAAGTAAGTCGACTGCTGAGATCATAGAAGCCTTAAGACCATACTTTTCTTCAAAAGGCGTAAGGCTTGCTCTCACTCCCTCGCCCCAAAGCCACATACTGTTGGCAGGACGTAAGCCTTTGGCTTCTCTTGCCTTATTGACAGGGTGATCCTTTAAAAGCTCGTAGGAGCGCACCATCATATCATAGAGCTTTGCAGCATTAGGATTAGTCGGTATATATTCCTTTATAGGCTTTCCCGTAATGTCATGAGGAGGTGTAAGAGGAGCAATATCAAGAGTACCGTTATTCCATATAAGACAATGTCTGTAGCTTACGCCGCTGTAGAGAGTAAACTCTTCGTTGTCAAAATACTCCTTAAGATAATTGATAAGTTCTCTTGCTTCCTCTGTGCTTATATCGTCTGCGCAGTAGTCCAGTATTGTCTTGTCCTCATATTTTTCCTCATCGGAAAGAGTTACAAGATTGCACCTGAAGGATACGTCTGTAGGCTTCATATCAATACCTATAGAGCCTGCTTCCAAAGGTGAACGTCCTGTATAATAGACTTGAGGGTCATAGCCCAGTACCGAAAGATTTGCAACATCGCTGCCCGGCTTTAAATTGTCGGCGACAGTCTTTACAAGACCTATAGTTGCTGTTTCGGCAAGCCTATCCATATTGGGAGTATATGCAGCTTCAAGAGGCGTCTTTCCTCCAAGCTCTTCAATGGGATAATCAGCCATACCGTCACAGAGTAATACCAAATATTTCATATTTTTATGCCTTCTTTCAATTTCAATTCATTTTTCTAATTCTATCACATATTTTTATTTATATCAAGAATTTATAAAATTTTGTACAGGAGTAAATTTTTGTGGTATAATTATATCATAATAACGATCAAGGAGGTTAAAAATATGAAGGTAATACTTATAAACGGAAGTCCAAAGCCAAAGGGTT